>JAGWKW010000061.1 GCA_028865155.1 Alphaproteobacteria bacterium | reverse complement strand
CCTTCTTTCAAAGCGGTATCGAGCTGCAGCCTCTGCTGAGTTGCATTCTGCTCGACACTTTCATGCAGATTATAAAGGGCGGTGCCGAACATCGCCGCCGCCGCCAAGCCGAATACGCCAAATATGGCTCTTTTTACTGTCTTGTTCATTGAAAACTCCTTTTTTACTGTCTTGTTCATTGAAAACTCCTTTCAATATTCTCGGCAAAAGCAATGATATTTTTGCCTCCGCATTGCAAGAAACAAATTACTTTCAAGCCCAAAAAACTAGAAAAAGCGGTATTTGTCGGACAGGGAATAAGTCAGCAACTGGCCCAGCATATGGGCCAGTTTGTCGTCCGCCGGGGGCGGCGGGGCGTAGCGGTCGAGATAAGCCTGGCACTTGTCCCAGTCGCTGTCGATGAAGAACATCGTGCGGGCGAGGTCGACGGCGAGTTCGGGTTCGCGGTCGGGCCGCGCGTCGATGGTCGAGGCGAAGAAATTGCCGAGCCGCGTCGAGGTCACGAACGGGAAGATGCAGCCGACCTTCAGGTGCCCGCGATGGTTCTTCTCGCGGATGATGATGTCGACCGGATTCGTGGGCCCGCGCGCCAGTTCGGCTTCGAACATGTCGTGGATCTTGCGGATCGCGTTTTTATTGACGAGGAACGAGCTGGTCGAGGCGTAGGTACGGTTGCAGACATTGAGCACGTCGAAGGCGACGCTTTCGATTTTGCCGTCCGCGTTGCGTTTTACTGCTTTGTCATAGGCGGAT
Organism: Alphaproteobacteria bacterium; assembly: GCA_028865155.1. GTDB lineage: Bacteria > Pseudomonadota > Alphaproteobacteria > UBA9219 > UBA9219 > CAIXLI01. Next base: position 6,454 of record JAGWKW010000061.1, on the reverse strand, counting down.
TTGTAAAGCTTGTGGATTTCGTTGCGCAGCGGCACGGAGATGTCGGTATAGACGATGTCGTAATCGTCCGCGTAGCCGGTTTCGATCGCCCAGTCGATCACGCGCGCGGCGCAATCGGCGAACAGAACTTCGTCCTCGACCACATGGAGGTGCTTGTCGCTGCCGAGATTTTGCTTGAGCAGAAGATAGTGCGAGGTGAAACAGCCGATCACGCCATCGCTGAGATTGTGCGGATTGGGAACGTTGAGCGCGTTGCCTTCGGCCGCCGCGAAACGGGCGTAGCGATGCGTTAAGCCGTGGCGCGCCAGTTCGGCCTCGGTCTGCGCGCGGCGTTCCGCGCTACGGCCGAGATTGACGAAAAAGCCGTTGTAAGGCGCCGTCATTACTGGAAGTGGTAGCCGATGCCGACACGCACAGCTGTGCTTTCGGTGTGGCTGTTGGGCTCGTAAGCGCCCGCGACGACCGGACTTTGGCCATAACGGAAATAAGTATAGTCGAGCGTCGTGAACACTTCCGTTTGTGGTGTCAGGTCATAGCCGATTTTGCCGCCTGCCTTGTAAATCGCGGAATCGGCCAGATTGTATGTGTTGCCACCGGTGTCCATTTTCGCTGAAAAAGTCGTACCCGCCGAGCCGTAGCCTGTCAGGACAAGGCGACGAGTGGGGGCAAGTTGAACCATCAACCCGCCGAGCGTATCGATATGCTGGTATTTTTCATCCTGAATGCTACTGAGCTGACGATCCCAGTAGCGGTAGCCAAGTTCGAGATAGGGCGTCAGCATCAGGCTTGAATCGACCGTGAAGGCGCGACCGATTTTTCCGTCTATCGTCCAGATGCTTTCCGTCGTCGTTCCCGTAAGCGGCGTGGTCGGGCTGTTGAAATAGGCGCCGTTATAATGAACATCGCCGAAATCGCCTTCGGTTTCGAGGGCGAGATATAAATTGCGGGCCAGTCCCGGCGCATCGCCGCGCCCAAGCATGCTGGCTCCGGCCGCGACCGAGGATGTCCAGCCGCGTTCGCTGTCAGGAAGGTTCGGCGCGGTGGTGGGTTCTTTATAGTTGAGCAAGGAACCGCCCGCCGAGATCCAGACTGAATTGTTGGATGCGCGGATCGCCTGCGTATCGGCTTCCGCCCGCGGCGCACTTGCGGCGCAAAGACATAAGCCCAGAAATGCGGCGCAAAAAGCGGAAGCGGAAAACCGTGCCATTCTGGCCCCCGTCGTGATTGAGGAAATCGCTCAGTCGACTGTGCGCCAGGTTCCGTCGGGTTGCAAGCATGCGATGCCGTAAACCGGCGATCCGTCCGGCATTGTTGCCTGAAAGCGACGGCAGGTACGGCCCTGCCCGTCGATATAGGTCGGCGATGTTTGAGTTGCAGGCAAGGCCTGCGGCGAGGGCCGGATATAGACGGGGCGCGCGGGCGCGATATAGACCGGCGACGGCGGAACCACATAGACGACCGAAGGCGGATACGAATACGGGCTGTAAGAGTAAGGCGGATAGGCGCAGCAGCCGAAGCCGAGGCCGAACGAGAAATGCACATGGTCATGGCCGTCGTCGTGCCAGCCATGCCCGCGCCAATCGCCGTGCCCGTCATGGTCGTGCGCCTGCGCCGGAACGGCGATGCACAGGGCAAACATAACGGCGATGATGAAAGCGGGGAGTTTTTTCATGGCGGGCCTCCGGCTGAGGCTTGCCATGCAACCAGACCTGTGTGGCGAAATAAGGGCGTTAGCCCATCAACAACAAGGACGCCAGCCCCACGGCCCAGCAGTAATAGGCGAAAGGTTTTAAGGCCTCGATTTCGTTTTTCTTGAAGTAATGCATCAGAGCCGCCGTGCTTGCATAAGCCGTCACGCCTGCCGCGACGCCCGCCAGCGCGACCATGCCGCCGTTATAGGCGATCGCGCCGTGGGCGTGGAGCAGCTTGGGAACTTCCAGAACCCCTGCCCCTGCGATGATCGGCGTCGCGAGCAGGAACGAAAAGCGCGCCGCTTCTTTATGCGTCAGCCCGGCCATCACGCCGCCGACCATCGCCGCGCCGGAACGCGAAATGCCGGGAATGAGCGCCAGCGCCTGGCACGCGCCGATGACGAGCGCGGCAACGACGCCGACTTCGTCGAGCGATTTGCGCCCGGCATGTTTGATTTTCTCGCCGACAAAAAGGATGAAACCGTTGACGATCAGGAAGACGGCGGCCAGTTGCGGCGCGCCGAAAAAGCCGCGCAATTTATGTTCGAGCGTGAATCCGATGACGGCCGCCGGAACCGTCGCGGCGCAGATGAGCCAGAAGATTTTACGCTCGCGCCGCACGGCATCGCCGTCGCCATGCCCGAACACGGCTTTGGCGAAACCCCACCAGTCGCGCCAGAAATAAAGCAGGAGCGCGGTCGCGGTGCCGAGATGCAGCACGACGAGGAACGGCAGGAAATCCGGGGCTTTCTGGTTGACCGTCCAGCCGAGCAGATGCGGCAGGATGACGGCATGGCCGAGGCTGCTGACGGGGAAAAGCTCGGTTGCACCCTGCAGGACGGCGATGACGAGGGCTTGGATGACGGACATGGAGGCTCCGGGAAAGGCGCATCGGGAAAGCCGCAGGCTATAGGTCTTCGCCGCGTCAGGCAAACGGGATTTGCGCCGCGAGGAAGACGGCTTTCCGACACAAAATCGACACAGTCGAAAGGCCGGTCAAATAAAAGGATCCGCAAGTAAATTTTTTATTGAATGTTAATGAATCTTGACTAAATAGAAGAATTACGGAGGCGCACGTACCACTGGCCCAAGGACGGAAACGTTCCCCACTGGTTTATGTAACGACGCTTTGCCGCCCGTCTGAGCCCTGATGAAGGCGAAAACGGGAGTGTAGAAGCAAGCAAAGAGGCGTTTCGGGCGGCAGTGCCGTTTCGAAATTCCGGTTTGGTTGCGGGCAAAGTCGAAAAAGGGCCGGTATCCCGCCGCAAGGCGCGGGCGAAGCGCGAGATGTTCGCGCGATGCATCCGTCTCTTTCCAGCCCTGCCCCGTCCTTTCCTGAAAATCTCTTTGCGTTCGGCAAGCAACGTCAACCAGGGGATTTGGGAACATGGACTATAACGAAACCGCGCCGGTCAACGCGAACCTCGCAAACGCGAATCCCGCGCCTGAAATTTCCGCCGCGCCTTCGGGGTTTTCGCGCTTTCCAAGCGTCGAGGCCGCCATTCGCACGCTGCGCCCCGCACTGCCCGTGCAATGCCTGCATCCCGACAGGCTGATGGAAGCCGCGCGGACATTCATCGACCATTTTCCGGGCCACAGCCTTTACGCGATCAAGGCCAACCCAGATTCTTATGTGCTGGGCAAATTATATGAAGCGGGCATTCGTCATTTCGACGTCGCGTCGCTGGCCGAAGTGCGGCAGGTGCGCGAGATGTTTCCGTCCGCGCATCTGGCCTTCATGAACCCGGTCAAGAGCCGCGAGGCGATCCGCGCCGCCTATTACCAATATGGCGTGCGCGATTTCGTCGTCGATACGTTCGACGAGATTCTCAAAATCGTCGATGAAACCGACCATGCGCCCGATTTGCTCATCGTCGTGCGGCTTGGCATGCCCAAAGGCAGCGCCGCGTGCCAGCTGACCGGAAAATTCGGCTGCGCGCCCGATGTTGCCGTTTCGCTGCTTCAGGAAGCGGCGAAGGTTGCCGCGCGGGTCGGCCTGTCGTTCCATGTCGGGTCGCAGACGCTCGACCCGGCTTCTTATGTCGAGGCCATTCGCAAGGGCGGCGAAGTCGTCGCGCGTTCGGGCGTTTTGTTGAGTGTGTTCGATGTCGGCGGCGGCTTCCCGATTCCCGGCCTTGGGATGGAGATTCCGCCTTTGACCGCTTTCTTCGACGTGATTCGGGACGAGGTCGCCAAGATCGGCCTGCCGGCGGATTGCGAAATCTGGTCCGAACCGGGGCGCGCCTTGTCGGGCACTTGCGTGACTTTGGTCGCGCGGGTCGAATTGCGGAAGGGCGATGTGCTTTATATCAACGACGGCAGTTACGGCAATCTTCTGGAAGTCGCCGGGATGGGCTGGAAGAACAAGGCCGTCGCTTTCCGCGCGCGGCGCGGGCGCAAAGTACTGTCGAAGACGCTTGCGCCGTTCCGCTTCTATGGCCCGACCTGCGATTCGGTCGACTATATGGCGGGGCCGTTTCTGCTGCCCGACGACATCAATGAAGGCGATTTTATCGCTTTGTCGGGCATGGGCGCCTATGGCGCGGCGACGCAGACATGGTTCAACGGCTTCCATTCCGACGCGAAGGTCGAGATCGATCCGGCTGCCGCGCCCGTCGCCGCCTTGCCGCGCCGCCGCGCTTCGCGTCCGCGCGCGCATTTGAAGATCGTCAAGTAAAGCCTGCAAATAAAGGTTTTTTGCGTTCGACGCGGCGCGCTTCGCCGCGCGCGCTCCTGCTTGCGCGTTTCGCCGAGGCCTTGGCGGCTGATGCAATCGAGTCACAGAACGGAAAAAATCATCAAAAAAATTCCCGCGCGGGTCAATTTTTTGTTGCATCTCATTGAGCTTAGCCCCATGTTGCCAGAACGGAAGCGCACGTACCACTGGCCCAAGGACGCGAAGGGATACCACCTTTTTCGTTTTCCCCACTGGTTTATGTAACGACGCTTTGCCGCCCGTCTAGCCCTGATAAAGGTGAAAACGGGAACGTGGTATGCAGCAAAGAATGTACCGGTCGATCCGACGGAGCGATCTGAGAGAAAAACCGGTAGTTTCGGTCTTGGTTGCGAGGCAAAGAAGATAAGGGTCGGTGTCAACGTCGATGTTGGCATGTGCGGTAGCGTCCGTTTTCGTCCCCTTATCGCTGGCGTTATGTCCTTTTACAACAAAGGGATGGCGTCTTCTGCCTTTCTTGGACCGGCTTCTTGGCTGTTGGCAAAACAACTGGGAGGGCTGGGTCATGCAGCAAGGGAACCTTCTCCATCAAAGCGGTTTGTTGGCCGCCAACTGGCGCGTTGCGTCATGGGGCGTTTGCGACATTCCGAATCCGGAAACCGAGCTTGCCGAAGCGCGCAAGAAGGGCACCGTCAAGGGTGAAACCGGCGGCGCAGGCGCGGGCATTTTGTCCGACAAGGCCAAGTCGATCATCGCGTTTTTGCGCGAGGCGGCGGGCGACATGTTCATGTGGCGCGAGCATTTCATCATCGGCAGCCCGCATCAGGAGCTGGTGCCATGGTGCGGATGGCTGCGCCCCGTGCAGAATCGGCATCTGGACTGGCTGATCGCCTGGCCCGAAGAAGCGCATTTGCATCCGTAACATTTGCATCCGCAAGCGGTTACGCGCTAAGAAACGGTTCGTTTCCGTTTCCTAGAGTTCGCGCATGCCTTCGGCTTCCGGCTATATCCGCCATTTCGACATCTGCAACCGGCACGACCTGTCGCGCTTCGTGCCGCTTGCCGTCAGCGGCGTGCGCTATGGCTATGTGACGAAAGAGCTTGCCGCGCGGCTGCCGTCCGAAACCGGGGTTTTTGTCGAAAATGGCGACGGGCTGGCGCTCGCCCTCTCTTTCGCGGATTTCGCGGCACGCAGCGCGGCCATGATGCAGGCGGCGCGGTGGATTTCCGGGCATTACGGTCAGCCTTTGCGCGACGAGATGTATCCCGTCGTCGAGGATTACGGCGATGCGCCCGTCGCGCAGATCGACCGCGCCGCCGTGCCGTGGTTCGGCGTGCGGGCGTGGGGCGTGCATATCAACGGTTTCGTGCGCAAGGCGGACGGCCTTCATTTATGGGTCGGCGAGCGTTCGGCCGACCGGTTGGCCGAGCCGGGCAAGCTCGACAACATGGTCGGCGGCGGACAGCCTGTCGGCCTGACGCGCGAGGAAAATCTGTGCAAGGAAGCGCATGAGGAAGCCGGGATCGACGCCGCATTGGCCATGCGCGCGACGTTCGCGCGGACGCTCGATTACCGCGTCGAGCGAAACAACGGACTGCGCAGCGATACGTTGTTCATCTACGACCTTGAACTGCCGGAAGGCTTCATGCCGCGCAACACCGACGGCGAAGTCGCGGCGTTTCACCTGCTGCCGCTGGCCGAGGCCGCGCGGCTGGTGCGCGAGACGGACAGGTTCAAGTTCAACTGTACCCTTGTCGTCGCGGATTTTTTGGTACGGCACGGCTTCATCGGGCCGGACGATGCCGAGTATGCGGCGTTGAAACAATGGTTGGGATAAAGGGCAACCGTTGGCCCCTCCCCTAACCCCTCCCGCAAGGGGAGGGGAATCCAGTGCGGCTCGCGGCAAGGCGGTTTTTTAACCGTAGAGTTCCTTGGCGCGTGTCTCGAACGCTTCGACCATTTTCGTCAGCGCCTTGTCGAAAAAGATATTCATCGCCGCGCGCAAAAGCGGCGAATGGAAATCGAAATCGACATGAAACGAAAGATCGCAGCCCTTTTTGCCCTTAGGTTTGAACGTCCACGCATTCG
>JAGWKW010000060.1 GCA_028865155.1 Alphaproteobacteria bacterium | reverse complement strand
GGATGACGCAGTTCAAGGAGAAATCGGGCAAGAGCCGCGATCTCGAACTGCTTGGCCTCTATGCCTATCCCGTGCTGATGGCGGCGGATATTTTGATCTACAAGGCCACGCATGTTCCGGTCGGCGAAGACCAGAAACAGCACCTGGAGTTGACGCGCGACGTCGCGGGCGCGTTCAACCGCTATTACGACGTCGAGTACTTCCCCCTGCCCGAACCGCAGATCATGGGCGAGGCGACGCGCGTCATGTCGCTGCGCGACGGCACAAAGAAGATGAGCAAATCGGACGAAAGCGATTATTCGCGCATCAACCTGACCGACGATGCGGATGCGATCGCGACCAAGATCAAGAAGGCCAAGACCGATCCCGATCCGTTGCCGGACAACGTCGCCGATCTGGCCAAACGTCCCGAGGCCGACAATCTGGTCACGATCTATGCCGCACTGACCGACCGCAGCAAAGCTGAAGTGTTGCGCGAATTCGCCGGATCGCAATTCTCGGCCTTCAAGCCCGCTTTGGTCGATGCCGCCGTGGCGCGGCTGGCCCCGATCAGCCAGCGCATGCGCGAGCTGATGCAGGATCCGGCCGAGCTTGACCGCGTCCTGATCCGCGGCGCGGAACATGCCAATGCGCTGACGCAAAAGCATATCCGCGAGATCAAGGATATCGTCGGTTTGTGGAGCGTGATGTAGGCGAATTGACGCCTTGCGATAATCGTGTAAAATCAGGCCGTTATTTTCGTATCCTGAGGAAAAAATGACGGAATTCTTTGTCGCGGACGCCCCTTTGACCGGACGCCTGATGGAAGGCAAGCGCGGCCTTGTCATGGGCGTCGCCAACGACCGCTCCATCGCATGGGGCATCGCCTCCGTTCTGGCCGCGCATGGCGCGAAGCTGGGCTTCACCTATCAGGGCGAGGCACTGCAAAAACGCGTGCAGCCTTTGGCCGAGTCCGTCAACGCCGATTTGATTGTTCCTTGCGACGTCGCCGACGAAGCCAGCATGGATGCGCTGTTCGATGCGGTGAAGGAAAAATGGGGCGGGCTGGATTTCCTCGTCCACGCTATCGCTTTTTCCGACAAGAACGAACTCGACGGCATGTATGCCGACACGACGCGCGCGAACTTCCTGCGCACGATGGATATTTCGTGTTATTCCTTCACCGCGCTGGCGCGGCGTTGCATTCCGTTGATGCCCAAAGGCGGCAGCCTTTTGACGCTGAGTTATCTGGGCGCCGAGCGCGTCATGCCGCATTACAATGTCATGGGCGTGGCCAAGGCCGCGCTCGAGGCCAGCGTGCGCTATCTGTCCGTCGATCTGGGCGGCAAGGGCATTCGCGTCAATGCGATCTCCGCCGGGCCGATCAAGACGCTGGCCGCAAGCGGCATCGGCGATTTCCGTTACATCCTGAAATGGAACGAGATCAACGCGCCGCTCAAGCGTAATGTCACCACGCTCGAAGTCGGGCATAACGCGCTTTACCTGCTCAGCGACCTTGGCACCGGGATGAGCGGCGAAGTTCTGCATGTCGATGCCGGGTATCATAATGTCGGCATGATCGCGGTCGACGAGACCGAGCAGCTTGCCGAGCTTACAGCCAACATGAACGCCAATGGCAAGTAACAGCTTCGGCACTCTTTTCCGTTTTACGACATGGGGCGAAAGCCATGGCCCCGCCATCGGCGTCGCCATCGACGGCTGCCCGCCGCTCATTCCGCTGACCGAAGACGATATCCAGCCATGGCTCGACAGGCGCAGGCCGGGCCAATCGAAATTCACGACGCAGCGCCAGGAAGCCGACAAGGTCAAAATCCTGTCCGGCGTGTTCGAAGGCGTCACGACCGGCACGCCGATCAGCCTTCTGATCGAAAACACCGACGCGCGGTCGAAGGATTACGCCGAGATCAAGGACAAGTTCCGCCCCGGCCATGCCGACTACACCTACTGGGTCAAATACGGCATTCGCGATTATCGCGGCGGCGGACGGTCTTCGGCGCGCGAAACCGCGTGTCGCGTCGCGGCGGGCGCTGTCGCGCGCAAAATCCTCGGCGACGCGATCAAGGTGCGCGGCGCGGTCGTTCAGATCGGCCCGCATAAAATCGACCGCACGAAATGGGATTGGAACGAAGTGAACAATAATCCCCTGTTTTGCCCCGATGCCGATGCCGCCGCCTTATGGGCAAACTATCTTGATGGCGTGCGAAAAGCAGGCTCGTCGATCGGCGCGGTTGTCGAAATCGTGGCCGAAGGCGTGCCCGCCGGATTGGGCGAGCCGATCTATGACAAGCTCGACAGCGATATCGCGCGCGCGCTGATGACGATCAATGCCGTCAAAGGCGTCGAAATCGGCGACGGTTTCGGGTGCGTCGAGCTGAGCGGCGAGGAAAATGCCGACGAAATGCGCATGAATGAGGACGGCACCCCGCGCTTCCTCTCGAACCGGGCGGGCGGCATTCTGGGAGGAATCTCAAGCGGCCAGGATATCGTCGCGCGTTTCGCCGTCAAACCGACGAGTTCGATCCTTCAGCCGAGGCAAACGGTGAATACGAGCGGCCAAGAAACTGATATTTCCACCAAAGGCCGCCACGACCCATGCGTGGGTATTCGCGCCGTTCCGGTCGGCGAAGCCATGATATCTTGCGTTTTAGCCGATCATTTGCTGCGTTTGCGAAGCATGCGCCCTAAAGCATGATTTTCAATGCCGGAGCGAAAAATTCCGGAAAAAATCATGCTTTAACTGTATGTAAGCTCAGCAATTCACGCTTGCCGTGGAAGCGATCGCGGACGAGCGGGTAAATCTCCCATTTGCCAAGCCTGCCTTTTCGCGCTACAGTTGATAGCAAAGGGGTAAAAGCGCATATGGACATCCAGCAAACGCAGAAACCCACTGTCGAGGAGTGGGTCTATTGGGCCGAGGTGGTCATCGACCGCCTGACCGACTGCGTGCGCGTCTATAAACACCCTCCGCATGTCGACGTTTTCGTTGCGGATTCGGAACGGCAGCAAAAAACCGCGATGTCGACCGACCTTTTGCGCCGCATTTACGCGCTCGTCGATCAGGCCGAGACGCCCTCGGACTCCATTACCGGCGCGCACATTCATGACGAGCAGATCATCGACGGGCTCGGCGTTTTGTTTCGCGAAATGCTATTGACCCTGCCTATGCTGTCGAGCGACATGCAGATGATGCTGAAATCCTCTTGGTTCAAGAATTTCCCGAATAAAATTGCTCAGGATCTGTTCTTTGGCGAAAACGACGATGAAACCCGAGGTATCGGCAGCGGCCACTCCGAACATGGGCGTCTGCCCGAAGCCATGACTCAACTGATGGAACGCGAACAGGCGGGGGATACCCGTTATCCGCGCGAAGAACTGCTGCGGCACGGCGAGCCGCGCCGCCACGATATCGAAGCGCGCCAACGCTGGAGTGAGCAGAATAGCGGCTTCTTGCGCATGGCGGGACGGGTGGAGTAAAACAGGTTAGCGATTAACTTGGCCCCCGCGAATCTCAATGGCTCAAAGCTACAGTCAAAAAGCCCCGTTCAACGACTGGTGGTACTGGTCCGAGTGCCTCGTCAAGCGTTTGCGCACGATGGGCGACCTATACCGCGAGAACGGCGAAGCCGAACGCGCCGGACAGGCGCACGAATGGGCCAAGAAGCTGAAAGACAATTGCATGACCCCGGTCGTCGCCGCCCGCAAAGGCATGAAAACCGACGAACAGAAAGCCGAAGTCAAGAAGCTGGAAGAAGAAGCGATCTTCTCGGCTGCCGAAATGTTCCGCGAGCTCCTGGTCAACCTGCCCTTTATGTCGAGCGCAATCCAGGACTTCCTGAGCGTTAACTGGCAGGACTGCAAATGGGACGACCCCGAAGACAACAAAGAGGAATTCGACGAAGATACCGGCCTGCCGATCAAAAAGAAGAAAAAGAAAAGCGGCGGCGACCAGCGTATCACCGAACTGTTCTGGGGTCCCAAGGCGCGGCAGGACGAAGGCATCCGCAGCGGCAAGGTTGAAGATGGCGGCCTGCCCGGAATTTTAATGAACATGCTGATGGCGGAAAAGACGACGTCGAGCCGCGCGCCGACCGAATACGGACAGGCAATGCTGGCCTCGGCCACGCAGCATGGGCTGGCCACGACCATGAACCAGATGGAAAAAATGGGCGTTCAGGTCAATTTCAAGCCGGGCGGTTCGATCTGATGCAGGACCATATCCACGAAGAAACCGAAGACGCGATCGAGATTCACGGCGAGGAAGATTTCGCCGCGATGCGCGCCGCCGGGCGGCTGGCCGCCGACCTGCTCGACTTCATCACGCCGCATGTCGTGCCGGGCGCGCGCACCGGCGATCTCGACGACATGTGCGAACAATTCACGCGGGAGCGCGGCGCGGTGTCGGCGCCTCTCGGCTATCGCGGCTATCCGCGTTCGACCTGCATGTCGATCAACCATGTCGTGTGTCACGGCATTCCAGGCGATAAAACTCTCGAGGAAGGCGACATCGTCAATATCGACGTGACGCCCAAACTCAACGGCTGGCACGGCGACAGCAGCCGCATGTTCTTCGTCGGCGACAAAGTCTCGCTGAAAGCGCGCAGGCTCGTCGAAGTGACCTACGAATGCCTGATGCTCGGCATCGCGCAAGTGCGGCCCGGCGCCACCGTCGGCGATATCGGCCACGCCATCCAGACGCATGCGGAACACGCCCGTTTTTCGGTCGTGCGCGATTTCTGCGGCCACGGCACCGGGCAGATTTTCCACTGCCAGCCTTCGATCCTGCATTACGGCAAGGCAGGCGAAGGGCAGACCCTGAAACAGGGCATGATCTTCACAATAGAGCCGATGATCAATGCCGGGAAATACGACGTAAAGGTTTTGCCCGACGGATGGACAGCAGTAACAAAAGATAAATCGCTGTCGGCGCAGTTCGAACACACCATCGGCGTAACGGATGACGGTTGCGAAATTTTCACGAAATCGGCCAAGGGCTTCGACCGGCCGCCTTACGCGGTTTAGTTTAATCCTAAAAGGGGACGCCCTTGACTGTCTTTTAATATGATCACGGGGTGTTTCGTTTTCTGTATGACCTCGGCCACATTTTGACTTTGCGCAATAAGCCGCGCAGATTCGGTTCGCGGAGCGGCATGTTCCGGCACAGCCATCACAGCCGCAAAAGCGGCCCCCGCAAACGCCCCCATTATTTCGATACGGCTGTAACGCTTTGACCGCGGCCAAAAAGCGCGCGGCATGAGAACCGAAGTGGCGCATACAAACGCAACGGCGGCAATGTCGGACAGAAGGCTGGCCCCGTCGTCACATAAGCGCCCGCCACAGCGGACGGCACGATGCCATTAAAAGCGGAATTGCCGATATCGAAAAATTTCTGCGTGTTCATAATGCGTTTTCCAAAAATGCCTGCTGTTTTTGCGGCTCGAAAATACGATATTTTTTTCTGCACGCAATTAATTGCATGCGGCAGTTTTATCCAGATATGCCTATCCTTTTGATTTCCCAGCGTAATTCGACGCCGGATGTTTCGCGCACACGGCGGCGGACCTCCTCGCCCAATGCCTCGATTTCGGTCGCCGTCGCACCGCCGGTATTGATCAAAAAGTTGCAATGCTTTTCCGAAACCTTGGCACGGCCCATTTTCATGCCGCGGCAACCTGCCGCTTCGATCAGCTGCCACGATTTGCGATGCTGCGGATCATTGTCCGGATTGGCGAAGGTCGAACCGCCCGTGCGTTCGCGGATCGGCTGGGATTCGTTGCGGGCTTTCTGGATGTCTTCCATGCGTTTCAGAATATCGTGCGGCTCGCCCACATCGCCCTGCAAAAGCGCGGACACGAATATCGTGTCTTCGGGGGTATCCGTATGGCGGTAGGAAAAGCCGATCTGTTTCGGATGCAGGGTCTTGCGCGTCCCGTTACGGGTCACAACGTCGGCCCGAACCACCGCATCCTTGAATTCGCGCCCATAGGAACCGGCATTCATGCGCAAACCGCCGCCGATCGTGCCGGGAATGCCGCATAAAAATTCCAGCCCCGCGATGCCCGCATTCTGCGCCGCGCGCGCGACATTGAGGTCGATAGCCGCCGCGCCCGCCCGGATTTCTTCGCCTTCGACGCGGATCGTTCCGAAAGCGGGGCCAAGCTTGACGACCACGCCCGGAATGCCGCCGTCGCGGATCAAAAGGTTCGAGGCGATGCCGATGACGGTAACGGGAATATCCGCCGGGCAATGGGCGAGAAAAAAGGCAAGGTCTTCTTCGTCCGCCGGGCGGAACAGGACTTCGGCGGGTCCGCCGACGCGGAACCATGTCTGGTCGGCGAGCGTCGCGTCGGCTACGCATTTGCCGCGCACCTGATTGACGGGAAGGCGGTCGAGGAGACCCGCGCCGAACATCAGCCCGCCTTTTTGGACGTCTTGGCCCGGATCGCTTCAAGTTCGCCGGGCAAGGCGTAGGCCCATTGGCTGATCGATCCGGCGCCGAGGCAGATGACGTAATCGCCCGGTTCCGCGATGTCCGCGATCATCGGCGCGAGCTGTTCCGGCCCCGGCAAAGCGCGTACGTCGCGGTGGCCGTGGGCGCGCAGCCCTTCGACGAGCGCGTCGCGCGAAACGCCTTCGATAGGCTGTTCGCCCGCCGCATAGACATCAGCGACGATGACCGTGTCCGCGTCGTTGAACGTCGTTTTGCAGAAATCGCCGAACAGGCTGGACAGGCGCGAATAACGGTGCGGCTGCATGACGGCGATGATTTTGCCGCCTTCGCCTTTGGCCTGCTGCGCGGCTTTGAGCGTCGCGGCGATTTCGACCGGGTGATGGCCGTAATCGTCGATGATCGTGACGCCGTCGACGCTTCCGGTGCGCGTGAAGCGCCGCTTGACGCCTTCGAATTTCGCAAAGGCCTGGCGCAGCGCCGCGTCGGAAAAGCCAAGCTGCAATCCAACGCTGATCGCGGCAAGCGCATTCTGAATGTTATGGCCGCCGATGACCGGAAGGAAAAAGCCGTCGATCGTGCGCTCCGTATCGTGCTTGCGGTCGGCTACCACGATATCGAAACGCGCCCCATCCGTGCGCGCCTCGACATTGACCGCACGGATATCGGCCTGCGGCGAAAAGCCGTAGGTCACGATCTTCCTGTCCTGCACGCGCGAAATCAAATTCTGTACTTCGGGATGATCGACGCACAAAACAGCAAAGCCGTAAAATGGAATGTTGGTCACGAAAGTTTCG
>JAGWKW010000285.1 GCA_028865155.1 Alphaproteobacteria bacterium | reverse complement strand
ACTCCTGCTTTAGGCGCTGATGCCGGTGATTTTGAGGACGGTGAAGTCCTGGCGGTGGTTGTTCTTGCGGCGATAGTTCTGGCGGCGCTTCTTCTTGAAGACGATCAGCTTGGCGCTGCGCTTCTGCGCGACGATTTCGGCCGCGATCTTCGCGCCCTTGACGAACGGGGTTCCGGCCGTGACCTTGCCGTTGTCGCAGACCATCAGGACGTCGGACAGCTCGACCTTCGCGGCGGCCTCGCCGGGAAGCTTTTCGACCTGGATGACGTCGCCTTGGGCAACTTTGTATTGCTTGCCGCCGGTTTTGACCACTGCGAACATGATTTCATTCCTTAATTGACGAATTCGACAAAACACAAACATTCCCGCGCCGGGCGCAGGGTTCGCGAGGTGCGGTTAATGGCCGAATCGTCCCCGAATGTCAAGGGAATCCGTCGAATTGAGACGTTTTAACCCTTAACTTCGTTGTAATTGCCGTTGTGCCACTGGTAAAGGCTGAAGGCCGGGTGGGTGATGTCGCCATAAGGGTCGAAGGATAGCGGCCCCAAAATGGTGTTAACCGGCTTAGCCCGGAGCGCCTTGGCGGCCTTGAACGGGTCGCCGGCACCGCGTTCGATACCTGCCGCGACGGTCTGCACGGCGGCATAGGCGTATAGCGTCACGCCTTCGGGTTCGAACCCGGCTTTGCGCAATGCCGCGACGACGGGTTTGGCTTCGGCGCGCTTGCGCGGGTCGGACACGAAGGACAGCAGCACGCCATTACCTGCTGGCCCGGCGACGTTCCAGAACTGGTTGGTCGTCAGCGCGTCGCCGCCGATCACCTGAATGTGCGCGCCTTGCTCTTTCATTTGACGTACGATCAGCCCGACCCCGGTCGGGAATCCGGCGATGAAGGCGACCTGAACCTTGTAATGCTCCAGCTTCGTGATCAGCGATCCGTAGTCGCGCGTTCCGGCCATGTAGGAGTCGACAAGAACCGGATGAACACCTACTGCTTCGACTTTCTTTTTGACCATTTCGGCAATGCCAGCGCCCCACGCATCCTGATCGTCGAGAATGGCGATCCTTTTGCCGCGATAGCGTTTGATAAGCTGCTGCGCGATGAACGCGCCCTGGCTGTTGTCGTTGGGATAGACGCGGAAAACGGTGCCGTTTTTCGCGCCTTCGGTCAAAATCGGGCTGCTCGCGCCGGCGGCGACCATCAAAATCTCTTCGTCCATATAAGTTTTCGAAGCAGGGATGGCCGAGCTCGAACAATAAAATCCGGTGACGAATTTTATACCTTCGCTTGCGATCTTGTTGGCGGCTGTGACGCCCTGTTTGGGATCACAGGCGTCGTCGACTGGATACAAGACCAGCTTTTGTCCGTCGATGCCGCCCTTGGCATTGATGTCGTTGATGGCCTGTTCCGCGCCGCGCTTGATTTGTTCGCCGCCGAGCGCGAGGTCGCCGGTAAAAGGCGCGACCAGTCCGATTTTAATGTCGGCATGGGCAGGGGGCGCGAAGAGG
>JAGWKW010000284.1 GCA_028865155.1 Alphaproteobacteria bacterium | reverse complement strand
CCTGCTCGCGCCGGATCACTTCGATGGCGTCTTCGGCAGTCAAAGGCTCGAAATACAAACGGTCGGACGTGTCGTAATCGGTCGAAACGGTTTCCGGGTTGCAGTTGATCATGATCGTTTCGAACCCGGCTTCGCGCAACGCCATCACCGCATGAACGCAGCAATAGTCGAACTCGATCCCCTGCCCGATGCGGTTCGGGCCGCCGCCGATAATGACGATTTTCTTCCTGTCCGACGGCGCGGCCTCGCATTGCGGCCGGTAAAGACCGTTGCCCTCGTAGGTCGAATACAAATACGGCGTATGTGACGCGAATTCGGCAGCGCAGGTGTCGATCCGCTTGAACACCGGGCGAATGCCGAACGCGCGGCGCTTGGCCGCCACTTCGTCTTCCTTGCAGCCCGCAAGTTGCGCGAGCCGCGCATCTCCGAAGCCCATCTGTTTGAGCTGTTGCCAGCCTTCCGCGTCTTTCGGCAGACCTTTGGCGCGGACGTCTTTCTCCACATCGACGATTTCCGCGATGCGGTCAAGGAACCAAATGTCGAATTTGCAAATCGCGGCGACCTGATCGACGGTGATCCCGCGCCGCAACGCCTCCGCGACGACAAGGATGCGATCCGGCGTCGGTTTCGCAAGCGCGGCGTGCAAATCCTTAACGTCGGCATTGGCGAATTGCCGCATTTCGTTGAGGCCCGAAAGCCCGATTTCAAGCCCGCGCAGCGCCTTCTGCAGCGATTCCTGCCAGTTGCGGCCGATGGCCATGACTTCGCCGACGGATTTCATCGCCGTGGTCAAAAGCGGATCGGTACCGGGGAATTTCTCGAATGCAAAGCGCGGGATTTTGGTGACGATATAGTCGATCGTCGGTTCGAACGAAGCAGGCGTGTCGCCGGTGATGTCGTTTTTCAACTCGTCCAGCGTATAACCGACCGCAAGCCGCGCAGCGACCTTGGCGATGGGGAAACCCGTCGCCTTCGACGCGAGCGCCGAAGAACGGCTTACGCGCGGATTCATTTCGATCACAACCATACGCCCGTCGGCGGGATTGACCGCGAACTGCACGTTCGACCCGCCGGTATCGACGCCGATTTCGCGCAACACCGCGATCGAGGCGTCGCGCATGATCTGGTATTCCTTGTCAGTCAACGTCAGCGCGGGCGCCACCGTCATGCTGTCGCCGGTATGGATGCCCATCGGATCGACATTCTCGATCGAACAGATGATGATGCAATTATCGGCCTTGTCGCGCACGACTTCCATTTCATATTCTTTCCAGCCGAGAACGGATTCCTCGACCAGAACCTCATGCACGGGGCTCGCCGACAAGCCGCTCGACACAATCTCGACGAATTCTTCCTTGTTGTAGGCGATGCCGCCGCCGGTGCCGCCGAGCGTGAAGCTGGGCCGGATGATCGCGGGCAGGCCAACATCCTTCAACGCCTCCTGCGCTTCTTCCATATTTTTGACGACATGGCTTTTCGGGCAGGACAGGCCGATGCCTTCCATCGCCGTG
>JAGWKW010000059.1 GCA_028865155.1 Alphaproteobacteria bacterium | reverse complement strand
GGCAACTATAACGGGCTTGAGCAGGACGGCAAGACGCCGACCTATGGCGGTTATTCGAACATCATCACGGTCAATGAAAATTACGTGCTTCGTATGCCGGACAATCTGCCGCTCGACGCCGCCGCGCCTTTGCTGTGCGCTGGCATCACGCTTTATTCGCCTTTACGCCACTGGAAGGCAGGGCCGGGCAAAAAAGTTGCCATTCTCGGCCTTGGCGGGTTGGGGCATGTCGGCGTTAAAATTGCCCATGCGATGGGCGCCGACGTCACGGTTTTGAGCCATTCGACGCGCAAGCAGGATGATGCCAAGCGTCTGGGCGCCGATCATTTCTATGCCACGTCGGACGAAGAAACCTTCAAGACGTTGCAACACACATTCGACCTGATCATCTGCACCGTGTCGGTCGATATCGACTGGAACAAGTATCTGAACCTCCTGAAGCCCGACGGATCGATGGTTCTGCTCGGCGTGCCGGAAAAGCCGGTTCCTGTCGGCGCGTTTTCATTGATCATGGGACGGCGCAGCCTTGCCGGTTCGCTGATCGGCGGCATCGCCGAAACCCAGGAGATGCTCGATTTCTGCGGCAAGCATAACATCACGAGCGATATCGAAATCATCCCGATCGACAAGGTCAACGAGGCTTACGAACGCGTTTTGAAAAGCGACGTGCGTTACCGCTTCGTGATCGACATGGCTTCGCTCGCCAAGACGGCGTAATTTTCGCAGCGCGATGTCGCAGTAGAAGTTCGCAGGCGCGCCAAAGAGTTAACGGTGGTGCGGCGCAACTAACCATTCTTTAATCTAAATTAATACCCTTTCGATATAATGATAATCGAAAGGGGCCGCGCTATTGGCTTCGATAAAACGGCCCGATATGCGCGGCATAAACGCCATGGAGGGATGTAAACAAACTACCATTAATTTTAGGAATGCCTATCCTCGGCAGGCGCTTTTCTTAACTTTTATTCTGCTTTTCCTCACCATTCCCCGCCCCTGCTGCGCCAATTCCCTGCCGCCCGACGCTCATGCTGCCCTGCAGACCCAGCTTGCCGAAATCCGCGCCTATATCCGCGATCAGGGCAAACAGAAACTCGGGCTTCTGCCCGGTGAAGCGCGCGACGCCATCGGCTGGCTGTCGGGACAATGGCATTCACTGTCTTCGATATCCTTGCCGGGCGAGGAAAGCACGAGTGATGCGCTGGCCCTTGCGCAAGGGCAAAGCGAAGAAATGGGCTGGCCCGCGCATCTGACGGCTTCGTTCCATCACAAAGGCTTTCTGCCCATGCATGACGCCATGGTTTTGGGTATGGGCTTCACGCATGACGCCGTCGGCCGCAAACTTCATTTTACGCTGCGGCCCTTCTGGGGACAGAGCTGGCATTCGTTCCGCCATTACTGGGGCAGCGAGCTTGCGCTCGACATCGCACAGCGCCCCGACGGGCTGCCGTGGGGTAAGGTCACAATAGGCTATACCAGCGGCGACAACAGCTTGACCGACCACGGCAGCGGAGTCGAACTGCGCGGCAATGTCGATCTGACGCATAATGTGGAATTCACATCAGGCATTCGGCACAACGGCATTACCGGCGACAGCAATTATGTCATGCTGAGCTGGAAGATGTCCTTCGATAATCCATAAAAACCGGAATCCGTCCGGCCCGCACCGCTTTTTCCCGATAACGCGTTTCAATCCAGTCCGGCGGCGGTTCGGCCCTGTCGTAAACGCAAGCAAAAGCAAGCGTTTCGCTTAAACGCTCGCGCATCCATGCCACAAGCTGTGCGTCGTCGGAGGCAAGGCGCAATATTCCGCCCGGCTTCAGCACCCGCGCCAGCCGCACGAGATTTTCTGCGCCGATAAAACGCCGTTCGGCATGGCGTTTTTTCGGCCACGGATCGGCGAACAGCACGAAACATTTGTCGACGCAGGCATCGGGCAAGGCATCGAGCATGCGCCGCGCATCGTCGCCGTAAATGCGGACATTTTCGATATTCTCGCGTTCGAGATGGTCGAGCAGGCTTGCAACACCATTGATAAAAGGCTCGCAGCCGATAAAGCGCACATCCGGGTGCAGCTTCGCCTGCGCCGCCAGATGCTCGCCGCCGCCGAACCCAATCTCAACCCACACCGATGCCGGTGAGGCATTCTGGAAAATCTCTTGCGGGGAGATCGTGCCATTTTGCGGCAAGTTTATTTTCAGCTTCGGGTAAAGCTCGTCCATCAACCGACTTTTGCGAACCCGCAAAGGGCGGCCTTTGCGCCGTCCGAAGACGCGTTGCGGCGATGGAGTCTGGCCTTCGTTCATCTTCATTTCCCAAACAAAAACCCCGTCCGTTGAAGGACGGGGTTTCCGGTACCGTTCGGCCTCAGACCCCGGCGGAAGCCAGGATCGCGAGCAGCAGAATAGCGACGATATTGATGATCTTGATCATCGGGTTGACGGCGGGGCCTGCCGTATCCTTGTACGGATCGCCGACCGTGTCGCCCGTCACCGCCGCCTTGTGGGTGTCGGAGCCTTTGCCGCCATGATGGCCTTCTTCGATATATTTCTTGGCGTTGTCCCACGCGCCGCCGCCCGAGGTCATCGAGATGGCGACGAACAGGCCAGTCACGATGGTACCGAGCAGCATCGCGCCGAGCGCGGTGAAGGCTTCCGCCTTGCCCGCGACCGCGCGGACGAGGAAGAACAATACCGCAGGCGCTGCGACAGGAAGCAAGGACGGAACCAGCATTTCCTTGATCGCGGCCTTGGTCAGCATATCGACCGCCGTGCCGTATTCGGGCTTGGCTTCGCCTTCCATGATGCCTTTGATCTCGCGGAACTGACGGCGCACTTCCTGCACCACCGCGCCCGCCGCGCGGCCGACGGCCGTCATCGCCATCGCACCGAACAGATACGGCAGCAAGCCGCCGATAAACAGCCCGACGACGACATAGGGGTTCTGTAAATCGAACTGCACGTTGACGCTTGGGAAATAGTGATGCAGATCCTGGATGTAGGCTGCGAACAGCACCAGTGCCGCAAGCCCCGCCGAAGCGATGGCATAGCCCTTGGTCACGGCCTTGGTCGTGTTGCCGACGGCGTCCAGCGCGTCGGTCGTGACGCGAATGGCTTTGGGCATGTTCGACATTTCGGCGATGCCGCCGGCATTGTCGGTCACGGGGCCATAGGCGTCGAGCGCGACGATCATGCCCGCGAGCGCGAGCATCGTCGTCGCCGCGACCGCGATACCGAACAGGCCCGCGCAGCTATAGGCGACGATGATGCCGACCGAGATCACAACGACTGGAAGCGCGGTCGATTCCATCGACACGGCGAGGCCCTGAATGACGTTGGTGCCGTGACCGTTGACCGAGGCTTCGGCCACGCTGCGCACCGGGCGATATTCGGTCGAGGTGTAATATTCGGTGATCCAGACCATGAGCGCGGTGACGCCGAGCCCAGTCAGGGCGCAGTAGATCAGGCTCATGCCCGAAAGCGCAGTACCGTCGGCCTTCATGACCGCGCCGTGGCTTCCGACCAGATGGTCGATGACCTCGACGATCAGGCCCGCCGAAATCACGCCGCTGACGATCAGGCCTTTATAGAGCGCGCCCATGATATTTTTGCTTTTGCCCAGACGGACGAAGAAGGTGCCGATCACGGAAGCGAAGATGCACACACCGCCGATCAGAAGCGGCATGATCATCATGCTGGCGCGCGCCGGGCCGGTAAAGAAAGTCGAAGCCAGAAGCATGGTCGCGACAATGGTCACAGCATAGGTTTCGAACAGATCTGCCGCCATGCCAGCGCAATCGCCGACATTGTCGCCGACATTGTCCGCGATCACGGCCGGGTTGCGGGGGTCGTCTTCGGGAATGCCCGCTTCGACCTTGCCGACGAGATCGGCGCCGACATCGGCGCCCTTGGTGAAGATGCCGCCGCCAAGGCGCGCGAAGATCGAGATCAGCGACGCGCCGAAGCTGAGCGCGACGAGCGCTTCGATCACTTCGCGCAGCGACGCCGCGTCAGCGACGCCTTTCCAATGCAGAAGGGCGTAATAGTAACCGCTGACGCCGAGCAGGCCCAAACCGACCACAAGCAAGCCCGTGACGGCACCAGATTTGAACGCGACGTCGAGCGCTTCCTTCATGCCAGTCTTGGCTGCAGCTGCCGTGCGCACATTGGCGCGAACTGAAACATTCATGCCGACATAACCAGCGGTGCCGGAAAGCACCGCGCCGATGATGAAGCCGAGCGCGACAGGAAGGCCGAGAAACGCGCCGAGAATAACGCAAATGACGATGCCGACTATTGCAATGGTCATATATTGCCGGTTCAGGTAAGCGCGCGCGCCCTCCTGGATCGCGGCGGCGATCTCCTGCATTTTCGGGGTTCCCGCCGAAGCCGACAGAACCTGGCGCGAGGTCAAAAGCCCGTAAATCAGCGCCAAGACGCCGCAGGCGAAAATCACTACAAACTCGTTACTCATTTTTCCGTCCTCATGAGGTTAGGGAGGCCGCGCGCCGGAACCGGCAGGGGCAAAAGCGGAGCTCAGAATGCCCGAAGGTTTTCGGAAAGGCAAGCCCTTGAGAACAGGGGAAGATTCCGCCGCCCGGCAACTAGATATTGAAGGCCCGTTTAAGCTCGGCGACGAGGTCGATTTTTTCCCATGAGAAATGGCCATCGTCTTCGGGGTCGCGACCGAAATGCCCGAAAGAAGACGTCTTTTTGTAAATCGGGCGGTTGAGCTGCAGATGCTCGCGGATGCCGCGCGGCGACAGATTGACCATCTCGCGCATGATTTCCGGCAACTTGCTGTCGTCGATATGGTGCGTATCATGCGTGTTGACATAGACCGAAAGCGGTTCCGACACGCCGATGGCATAGGCAAGCTGGATCGTACAGCGATCGGCAATGCCCGACGCGACGACATTCTTGGCAAGATAGCGCGCCATATAGGCCGCCGAACGGTCGACCTTGGTGGGGTCTTTACCCGAGAAGGCGCCGCCGCCGTGCGGCGCGGCGCCGCCATATGTGTCGACGATAATCTTGCGGCCCGTAAGCCCGGCGTCGCCATCGGGCCCGCCGATGACAAAACGCCCGGTCGGATTGACGTAGAAATGCTTGTCCTCGCACATCCAGCCTTCCGGCAGCGCCACCTGAACGTAAGGGCGCACGATCTCGCGAACCTGTTCCTGGTCGATGCTTTCGTCATGCTGCGTCGAAACGACGATGCGGTCGGCACGGACGGGCTTGCCATCGACATATTCGAGCGTGACCTGACTTTTCGCGTCCGGCCCCAGAAGCGGCAATTTTCCGGCATGGCGGTCTTCGGAGATCAGGCGCAGGATTTTATGCGCGTAATAAATTGGCGCGGGCATGAAAACCGGCGTTTCGCGGCAGGCATAGCCGAACATGATGCCCTGGTCGCCGGCGCCTTCGTCCTTGTTGCCCGACGCGTCGACGCCAATCGCGATGTCGACCGATTGCGGATGGACGTAATTGTCGATCTCGGCCCATTGCCAGTGGAATCCTTTCTGGGCATAGCCGATATCGTGGATCGCCTGCCGCGCCACTTCTTCCATTTCCTTCGGCGTGATGGCATCCGGGCCGCGAACTTCGCCCGCCAGCACGACGCGGTTCGTCGTCGCCAGCGTTTCGACCGCGACGCGGCTGTGCGGATCGGCGGCAAGAAACAAATCGACCACCGCGTCGGAAATACGGTCGCAAACCTTGTCAGGATGGCCTTCGCCGACGGATTCGGACGTGAAGAAGAAATTGTTCGATATGGTCATGAGATACTCCGGTAAATTCTGTTTTGTCCGTTATGCGGCCATGGTTTCCGCGCGTTTGCAGCCTTCGGTGATCAGGCGCTTGGCTTCTTCGGCGTCGCCCCAACGAATGATCTCAACCCATTTTTCTTTTTCGAGATCCTTGTAGTGCTTAAAGAAATGCTCGATCTGCTCGACGAGAATTTCCGGCAAATCCTTGTACGATTTGATGTGCGCCATGAACGGGTTGACCTTCTCGGTCGGTACAGCAATGATCTTTTCATCTTCGCCGTTTTCATCTTTCATGAGCAGCACGCCGACCGGGCGGCTCGGAATGACCGAGCCGGGCGTAACCGGAACATGGGTGACGACCAAAATGTCGCACGGGTCGCCATCATCCGACAGCGTATGCGGCACGAAGCCGTAATTGGCCGGATAGAACATGGCGGTGTTCATGAAACGGTCGACGATGAGCGCGCCGCTTTCCTTGTCGATTTCGTATTTGATCGGCGCGCCACCCTGCGGGATTTCGACTACGACATTGACGATGTCGGGCGGGTTCGGACCGATGGAAAGTTTGTCGAGGTTCATTATCGTTTTAATCCATTAGAATGGCGGGCATCGGCTTCGGGTTTCAGCGTAGCCGGGAAGTTTAGACCCGCATGGGCATCAGCACATAAAGCGCCGACGCATCCGACACGTCCTGAATGATGGCCGGCGCAGTCGCGTCGGCGAGGCTGAAGCGCGCGCCTTCGCCTTCGACCTGCTGCAGGATGTCGAGCAGATAACGCGCGTTGAAGCCGACGTCAAGCAAAGCGCCATCATATTTGGCTTCAAGCTCTTCGGTGGCGCTGCCGGCTTCGGGCGCGTTGGCCGACAGGACGACATGGCCGGGGGCAAGGCTGATTTTGATTGCGCGCGATTTTTCCGAAGAAATCGTCGCGACGCGATCAACGGCAGCGGCAAACACGCGCGCGTCGACTTCGAGCGATTTGTCGTTGCCGCTCGGGATCACGCGCTCGTAATCGGGGAATGTGCCGTCGATGAGCTTGGACGTGATGACGGCGCCGTCGAAGGTGAAGCGCACTTTGGATTCCGACAGCGAGATTTCGATTTCGTCGGCACATTCCTCGATCAATTTCCGCACTTCGCCCACCGTTTTGCGCGGCAAAATAACGCCGGGGATGCCTTTAGCCCCTTCGGGCGCAGGCATTTCGACGCGCGCGAGGCGGTGGCCATCGGTGGCGACGGCGCGCAAGACTTCGACATTCTTGATCTTGGCCGTGTGCAAATAGATGCCGTTCAGATAGTAGCGCGTTTCCTCGGTCGAGATAGCAAAGCGCGACCGGTCGATCAGCGTGCGGAGATCGGCGGCGGTCAACGAAAAACTGTGTTTAAGGTCGCCTTCGGGCATTTTGGGGAAATCTTCGACCGGCAGGCAGCCGAGCTTGAAATGGGACCGGCCCGAAGACAGGGTGAGCTGGTTCGCGCTCGCGGCGTTCAGTTCGACCTGCGCGCCGTCGGGCAGCTTGCGGACGATTTCGTAAAGCGTGTGGGCGGGAGCCGTAATCGCGCCGGTCTTGGAGACCTGGGCCTCGACAGTTTCGTTGATTTCGATCTCCATGTCGGTGGCGACGAAGGAGACTTCCTGTCCGGCGACGCGGATCAGGACATTGGCGAGGATCGG
>JAGWKW010000283.1 GCA_028865155.1 Alphaproteobacteria bacterium | reverse complement strand
GCAGAAGGGTCGCGCCCGCCTTTTCCACCAGATCCATCATCAAAGGCCCGGCGCAGACCAGCGTTTCCTTGTTGGCGAAGGCGATGGTCGCACCGCGCCGCGCCGCGGCCAGCGTGCCCGGCAAGCCCGCTGCGCCGACAATCGCCGACATGACCCAGTCGCTGTCGGCCTGTGCTGCTTCGACCACAGCCTGTGCGCCGGCAGCCGCTTTGACGGATGTGCCCGCCAGCGCGTCCTTCAAAGCCGCATACTGGCTATCGTCGGCGACCACGGCCATTTGCGCGTTCAGCGCGCGCGCCTGTTCGGCCAGCAGCGCGACATTCTTGTTCGCGGTCAGGGCGACGACATCGTACGCATCGGGCGCGCGCGAAATCAGGTCGATAGTCTGGCGACCGACTGATCCGGTCGAGCCGAGAATCGCGGCCTTGCGACGCGCGGGAAGAGGCTTTGTTTTCAAAACGGAACTCATCTCACCACCATTGCAATTGCGGCCCCACCGCCGCTTCGAACAGAGCCGTGAACATCGCGGCGACGACAAGCCCGTCGATACGGTCGAGCACGCCGCCATGGCCGGGGATCAGGTCGCCGCTTTCCTTCACGCCGGAGCGGCGCTTGAAATAGGATTCGAACAGGTCGCCAAGCTGCGCGATGACGGCCAGAAGCGGCGCAAGCGCGGCCGCAATCAGCGGACGGTGCGCGCCGAGAGCCCAAGCGGCCGCATAACCCATGACGAGTGCGAGCGCCATGCCGCCGACGAGCCCCGCCCATGTTTTGCTTGGGCTGATGTCGGGCGCAAGCTTGGGCCCGCCAATGATGCGCCCGGCGACGAAAGCACCGACATCGGTGCCCCAGACGACAAGCACGAGGTAAAGCGTCAGCGCGGCGCCGATATCCGGCACCTGACGCAAGGCCAGAAGCGCGAGCCCCGCCCCGCCCATATAAGGGATGCCGAGCGCGACCCAGCCCGAACGGTCTTCACCGTCGCGCGCCGCAAGGAAGAACAGCGCCAGCGTACAAAAAACGCCGATCATCGCGCCGAAGGGCGGCGACAAAAGCTCGCCCGTCGCCATGATGGCAAGCAGCATTGCAAGGGCGATGGCGACGATGCGGGCGCGCATATTTGGGCCCACCAAACGCAGCCATTCGTAAAGCCCGACAATGACGACGCAGGCCGCAAAGCCGGCATAAACCAAACCGCCGATCCAGACCGCCAGCAGGGTGATGGGCACCAGAATGGCGGCGGAAATGGCGCGCAGCCGCAGATTGACAGTGTCGAAATGCTTAAGATAGATCCAAACCGACATGGCTCACAAGTCAAAGGGGGCAAAAGAAACAAGCCATTATAAATGCTTACTTCCTGACATGATAGGGAAATCGGGCCAAATGTTAACAAATTATTATGCTCCCTCCCCTAAAATTCCAAAGTCCTTTGGAAGAAACGGAAATCCATGTTCCTGATCGTCATGACGGCGCTTGCGGTTTCGGTGCTGGGTCTGTTCACGCAGATTACCGCCCTGAAA
>JAGWKW010000058.1 GCA_028865155.1 Alphaproteobacteria bacterium | reverse complement strand
GTACAGATTGCGGACATAGATGAAAAGGCCGAGGCTTTGGCCGAGGATAAAGACGGGATCCTGCCGGTGGATGGCATAGGCCAGCACGATCATCCCGCCGCCGAGGCTGAAATACCAGAACAGCTCCGGCATCACGCTTTGCCGGGCGCGTTCGCTGGCGATCCATTGCACGACGAAGCGCATCATGAACATCGACTGGCCGAACAGGCCGATGAAGGTCCACAGCGTGAAATGCGCGTAGACCCAGTTGGCGAAAGTTTGCATGGGATTCCTTCAGGTTTTTCTTTTTATCGCCCAGCTTGGGGCGCGGTTCAAGTGCGGCCTTTGGGTGCGGCCGCTTGACAGAACCTGCGCGCACAGCCATAAGCTGTTATAAAGTAACATATCAGGAAATGACGGTATCATGGCGGTCAAACTGGAAAATCTCAGCGCGGGCTATGACCGCCGCCCCGCCGTGCATCATGTCGGGGGCGTTTTTGCCGACGCGTCGATGACGGCGGTGGTTGGGCCGAATGGCGGCGGCAAAAGCACGCTTTTGAAAGCCGTCGCCGGTTTCGTTCCCTTGATGACCGGGCATATAGATTTCGGCGGGCTGCGCCGCGATGACATCGCCTATCTGCCGCAACAGTTCGAAATCGACCGCACCTTTCCGCTCAGCGTCATGGATGTCGTGCTGCTCGGCCACTGGCCGAAGCGCGGCGCGTTGGGCCGTGTGCGCCAAAGCGACAGGGAAGCCGCCTTGCAGGCTTTGGCCGCCGTCGATATGCGCGATTTTGCCGAACGTCCGGTTGCGTCGCTTTCGACCGGGCAGTGGCAGCGCGTGCTGTTCGCGCGGCTCAGTCTGCAAAAGGCGAAACTGATTTTGCTCGACGAACCCTTTGCCGCCATCGACGGGCGGACGACGCACGATCTGCTGCATGTGCTGGAAGGTTGGCGCAAGACGGGCGCGATTGTCGTTTGCGTCATGCATGATTTCCAGTCGGTGCGCGATCATTTCCCGCAGGCTTTGGTTTTGGCGCGCGAGTTGATTGCCTGGGGCCCGACATCCGAGGCGATGCGCGACGAAAATCTGGCAAAGGCTTCGGCGCTGGCCGGGCGCTGGGATGACGAGGCTGCGCCATGTCCTGTCGATGAACATGGGGTTGCGGCATGAGCGTCTTTTCCGACCCCGCATTGCAGCGCGCGATGCTTGGCGCGGCTTTGGTCGCCTTGAGCGGCGCGCCGTTGGGCGTGTTCCTTGTCCTGCGCCGCATGAGCCTGATCGGCGATGTCATGGCGCATGCGATTTTGCCCGGTATCGCGGCGGCTTTCATTTTGTACGGCCTGTCTTTCACGGCGATGGGGATCGGCGGCCTTGTGACCGGGCTTGCGGTTGCGCTTGTCGCCGGTTTCGTCGCGCGCGTCACCGATTTGCGCGAAGACGCGTCGCTGGCGGCTTTCTATCTGATTGCGGTTGCGGCGGGCGTGTTGATGATCGCGCTGCATGGCACCGCCCAAAATCTCGAAGACATTCTGTTCGGCAATGCGTGGGCGCTGAATAGCGATATGCTGCGCACCGTCGCGGCGGTGTGCGCGATAACGCTCGGCACGCTGATGCTGATGTTCCGGCTTCTGGTCGCGGAATCTTTCGATCCGGTCTTTTTGCGCTCGGTCGGCGGCAAGGGCGGTTTGGCCCATGCCGTTTTCATGGGGCTGACGGTTTTGAATATGGTCGAAAGCTATCGCGCCATGGGCACGCTGATGTCGGCGGGGCTGATGCTGATCCCGGCGATCGCGGCGCAGTTCTGGACTCAAAGATTGCATAGGATGATCGCTGTGGCGGTCGGCATCGGCATGGCGGGCGCGGCGTCGGGCCTGTGGATCGCCTTCACTTATAATGTGCCGTCCGGCCCGGCGATCGTCCTGATCGTCGGCGGGATTTACATTCTGTCGTTACTGTTCGGAAAATTCGGCAGCGTCCGGGCGCGGTATTTTCCGTTCCGGCATTTGCAGCACTAGTCCGCGATCGTTTCTGATTGGAACGCTCCGCGTTTTAATCAGAAGCGTGAATCGCCGGATTTATTTTATTTTGAATGATTAGCGGCCCGCGTAACCCGCGGCACGGAGATTTTCGAGATGCTCCGGCTGTTCGAGTAATTCGGACGGGATCATACCGCCCGCGCACGCGCCGCCCAGCTCCTTTGCCGCGCGAACCAGAATAGGGGTCGCGTCGCTCGGATGCTGTAACGCATCGCTCACGAGGCCGCAAAGGGCGAGATAAGTAGAGGGCGAAACTTCAACCAACACGTTACTGATTCCTTTTTTCTATTTTCTTCCGGCCTGGTTCTTCTGCCGTTATTTCTATCGTTCATTTCCTAAACCAACCTTAATGACAAATCATGAAAGCAAAAAACTTTTTGTCTGCATTTTTTCGAGAAAAAACATGAAAGTAATTCCGTTTCCCCTAAGGGGTAGGAAATCGCCACAAATAGGCAAGTTTCTAGAGAAAACTGTAGGGGTCGACGTCGATCAGAAGCCGTAAATTGCGCGGCAGCGAGACGGTCGCGAGCCATTTCCTAAGCACAGCCGACAAATTAACCGTACGCGGCGCCTGCGCCATCAGGCGGTAACGGTGCTTGCCGCGCAGCATCGCATAAGGCGCGGGCGCGGGGCCGAGGATTCTCAATTGTTCATTTTGCGGCGCGCTGTCGGCAATCATTTGCGCGGCTTTGATGACGGCGTTCAGGTTTTCGCCCGACACGGTCAGGCTGGCCAGACGCCAGAAGGGCGGTAGGCGGTAGGCTTCGCGCTCGCGCAATTCGGCTTCCATGAAGGCGTCGCGGTCGGTTTTGACGATGGCTTTCATGACTGGATGGTCGGGCGCTGTCGTTTGCAGCAAAACATGGCCCGCGTCCGCGCCGCGCCCGCTGCGCCCCGCCATTTGTTGCAGAAGCTGGAAGGTGCGTTCGGACGCGCGCGGGTCGCCGCCTGCTAACCCCAAATCGCCATCGACGACGCCGACCAAAGTCAGGCGCGGGAAGTGATAGCCCTTGGCCATGATCTGCGTGCCGATCAGAATATCGAGCTCGCGCCGTTCCATTTTCCCGACCAGCTCGCGCGCGGCTTCGGGATTGTCGAGCGTGTCGCTGGCCATGATCGCGAAACGGGCGGACGGTAAACGCGTATGGATTTCCTCGGCTATGCGTTCGACGCCGGGGCCGCAGGCGGCGAAGCGGTCTTCGGCCCGGCAGGATGGGCATTTGTCGGGCAGGCGCATCGCATAGCCGCAGTGATGGCAGTGCAGCTGGTTCGATCTTTTATGCTCGGTCAGCCACGATGTGCATTGCGGGCATTGCATCCGGTGGCCGCAGGCGCGGCACAGGGTCAGCGGCGCATAGCCGCGCCGGTTCAAAAACAGCATCGCCTGCTGGCCTTCGGCGATGGTGTGCTGCAACGCTTCGAACAAAGGCGGGCTGATGAATTCCTTGGCCGTCAGTTTGTATTTGCGCAGATCGACAAGTTCGATCTTCGGCATTTGCGCGCCGCCGAAACGCTCGCGCAGCATGGCGTGGCCGTATTTGCCCTGTTTCACATTATAAAGCGTTTCGAGCGACGGCGTTGCGCTGGAAAGAACGACCGGGATTTCGCCGATATGGGCGCGCGCGACCGCCATGTCGCGCCCGTGATAGATCACGCCTTCTTCCTGCTTGTAGGCCGCTTCATGTTCTTCATCCACCACGATGAGGCCGAGATCGGGATAGGGCAGGAACAGGGCCGAACGCGCGCCGAGGATGAATTGCGCCTTTCCGGTTGTAATTGCGCGCCAGTTCAGGCGGCGTTGCTTGTCGCCGAGGCCCGAATGCCATTCGACCGGCCTTGAACCGAAACGGGCGGCGAATCGGTCGATCAAAGCCGCCGTCATCGCGATTTCGGGCAGCAAAACCAGCGCTTGCCGACCTAAACGGAGGGTTTCGGCCACTGATTCGCAGAAAACTTCCGTTTTTCCCGATCCCGTCACGCCGTCGAGCAATGTCGCGCTATAAGATGCACTTTTGACTTTATCGACAAGAAGTTGTGCGGCTTTCTTCTGGCCTTCGTTGAGTTTCGGGCGAAGATGATCGGGATCGAAGCTGGGGTTGATGGGGACGTCTTTTTTCTTGGGTTCGATCAGCTTTGCGCTGCCGAACACCGTTTTCAGCACCGAACCGGTCGGCGTCAGCGTGTATTGAGCGACCCAGTCGACGAAGGCGCGGCTGGCTTCGGGAACCGGGGGCAGGTCGAGCATCCGGACGATATGTTTAAGCTTTTCGGGCGCGACGCCGCCTTTGCCTTTGCCCCAGACCACGCCGATCATTTTGCGTCCGCCGAACGGGACTTCGACATAGGCACCGGGAGGCGGCATAAGCCCGTCCGGCGGCAGGTAATCGTACGCTTCCGACAGCGGCGCGGGCAGCAAAACGCGCAAGGTTTGGGGGGTGGCGGAAGCAGGGGGCATGGGCTATAAGAACGCCGTTATTTTCATTGCAGGAGATGTACCGTGAAGTTCTTCGTTGATACCGCCGATCTGACAGAAATCAAAGAGCTTGCCGCAACCGGCCTTCTGGACGGGGTGACGACCAACCCGTCGCTGGTCGCCAAGTCGGGTGCGGCGAATTTCGTCGAGCTTATCAAGGACATCTGCAAAACCGTCGAAGGTCCGGTCAGCGCCGAAGTGGCTGCGACCGATTACGAGACCATGCTGGAGGAAGGCCTCTATCTCGCCAAGCTGGCGAAAAATGTCGCGGTCAAGGTTCCGTTGACGCCTGCGGGCCTCAAGGTCTGCAAGCATCTGTCGGGGCAGGGCACGATGGTCAATGTCACGCTGTGCTTTTCGCCGGCGCAGGCCATTCTGGCCGCCAAGGCGGGCGCGACTTTCGTGTCGCCTTTCGTCGGTCGTCTGGATGACATCGGCGAAAACGGCATGCAGCTTATTGCTGACATCTGCCAGATCTATGCGCAATATCCCGAATTCAAGACCGAAGTCCTGACGGCATCGGTGCGCCATCCGCAGCATGTCGTGCAGGCGGCGTTGATGGGCTCGCACGTCGCGACCATTCCGCCCAGCATCATCAAGCAGCTTTTCGCTCATCCGCTGACCGATAAAGGGTTGGCGGCCTTCGTCGCCGACTGGCAGAAATGCGGGCAGAAGATTTTGCCAAGCAAAGCTGCGTAAGCCGTGAATGACGCCGGCCAGCTTCCCCTTGCCGACGATCTGATCGATGCGGCCGCGCGGTGGCGCGACTGGCTGCAAAACGAAAAGCGCGTTGCCGATAAAACCGTCGCGGCTTACGGGCTCGATCTGCAAAACCTGTTCCGTTTTCTGGTCGCGCATCGCGCGCGGCAGTTGAAACTGTCTGCGCTGGCGGATGTAAGTCTGGCCGATTTCCGCGCCTGGCTTGCCCATAACGCGGCGGAAAATATCGGCGCGGCATCGCGCGCGCGGGCTGTCGCGGGCGTGCGGAATTTCTTCCATTGGCTCGACCGCAGCGGACAGATGCACAACCCTGCCATCGACGCGCTCAAGCTTCCCAAAACC
Source organism: Alphaproteobacteria bacterium (assembly GCA_028865155.1). Taxonomy (GTDB): domain Bacteria; phylum Pseudomonadota; class Alphaproteobacteria; order UBA9219; family UBA9219; genus CAIXLI01. The sequence continues at coordinate 1,919 of JAGWKW010000058.1, read as the reverse complement.
GCGCGGCGGTTGCCGCGTCCTGTTACCGAGGCGCAGGCGCAGGATATTGTCGCGGGCGCTGCCGGTGCGGCGCAGGACGAATGGATCGGGTTGCGCGATGCGGCGTTGTTCACGCTTTTATATGGGGCAGGGCTGCGGTTGGGCGAGGCGCTGGGCCTGACGCGCGGCGAGCTTTTGCGCGGCGACCGCGTTACCGTGACCGGCAAAGGCAACAAGCAGCGCAGCGTGCCGATCCTGCCCGCCATTCGCGCGGCGGTCGAAGCCTATCTTGCGGCCTGTCCCTATGCGCTCAAGGACAAAGATGCCGTTTTCGTCGGCGCGCGCGGCGAGGTGTTGAATCCCGCCGTCGCGCAGCGCGCTTTGCGCGCCCTGCGCCGCCAGCTGGGCTTGCCCGACAATGTCACGCCGCATGCGCTGCGCCACAGTTTCGCGACGCATCTGCTGGCCGATGGCGCGGATTTGCGCAGTTTGCAGGAGCTTCTCGGCCACAGTTCGCTGTCCACGACCCAGCTTTATACGCAGGTCGATGCCCAGCAGTTATCGAGCGTTTACCGCGCCACTCATCCCCGGGCGAAGGAGCATTAATTATTGCATGCAACTATTATCGTACTTGCCGGAAAAGCAGCTTTCTGACTAGAAATATCTACCAGTTTTTTGGGATTATTGGGGGACTCATTATGTGCGACAGCAGCATAAACGATATTTTTCCTGTGACCTATCGCATTGATCGACTCTCTTGGGTTCAGCGTATCTTCAATATTCCCCTGCAGATGAAAGATGTAAGCAGGGAACTTATGGTTCTAAAGGGAAGAGCATCTCCTGACGTTCTTGAGCAGACTGCTCAGGCCATATGTACTACAAGCCGAGGCGTTAGGTTTCGCCATGGCGATGAGGTCGTCGTCGATCGAAAGGAAGGCGGTAGAAATCAGACGCTAGTTTCGCGCCCGTTGCAGGGAACGGTCATGAGGAAAGGGCAGCCCTTGCCATAAGGCAACTAGCAAACGGTTTTGCAGAAATTTTCTTGGGAAAAGGATTTTGCGGTGAGTGATATACGCGCCGATATGGAAGAAGCGAAACGCGGATTTTACGCGCGCTATAAAGGGGCGTTGTGGGCGACGGGGTTTTTCGTTCCTGCGGCGGCTGCGTCTTCGGTTTGCTTTTCGCCTTATTTCGCCGCGCCGCTCTGGTTTTTTGCAGCCGGGGCATCGCTTGGTGTCGGCAATGGAATCGTCAAAAAGTCTTTTTCGGAAATGACGCGCGGCGCGTTCAAGGGGGCCGTGGCAGCTTTGCTCATCGGTTTCGGGACGAAATATCTCGTTAAGCCCAATCTCGACCCGGAGATTGTTCCGCAGAACGTTGTCGGTCAGGTTCAGGACGCGTGCTGGTTCCGTGGTAGCGTATTTTCCTACGAAACCTATGGTCTCGGCGGCAAAGAATATGAAGTCAAAGCCACGAAGAATCCGGGCTTCTTCAGGATCACTTTCCCTTATAAAGATGCGATGACCGGTGCTGCAAGAATCGGCAGGGAAGAAGTTTATTCTTCCTACAGGCCGAATCAGGCAGATTGCATTCTCTGGGGCGTCCCGTCCGCGCCTTAGCTTTTCTTCGTCTGCCGCCGCGCTTCGTAAAGCGCGACCGCCGCCGCGTTCGAGACATTGAGACTGCCGATAGGCCCGCCCGTCGGCAGGCGCGCGAGTTCGTCGCATTTCTGCCGCGTCAGATGGCGCAAGCCTTCGCCTTCATTGCCAAGGATAAGCGCCGTGCGTCCTGTCAGGTCGAGCGCGCCCAGATCCTTTTTTCCTTGTTCGGCGAGGCCGATGCACCAGTAACCGGCTTCGCGCAGGTCGTCGAGTGCGCGCGCCAGATTGACGACGCGAACCATCGGCGTGGTTTCCAGAGCGCCGGACGCGGCCTTGGCC
>JAGWKW010000057.1 GCA_028865155.1 Alphaproteobacteria bacterium | reverse complement strand
CGCATCATCTTAGCGCTGTTAAGCATGTGGTTGTCGACACGCTGTTCAAGAACCAGACGTTCTTCAACACGCTCAAGCTTGGTTAAGACCTTAATTGCGGCTTGTCTTCGTAAGGGTTTTTACTTCTTTCGATTAGAAGAACCCTTTTGATTTCGCGTGGAAAAATACAAACGCGACCACGAGCCGCTTTCATCCTTGATGAACGAAAAGCACTGTAAACCTATGTTAATCATAAAAAATTAACCCGCATGAAAACAAAAAAACGGGGGAAATGAATTGACAAAAAAGCCGTTTGGACAGAAAGTGCAGTAACCTTTTTTTAATAATAGTTCTTGCGGAACGCCATGCTTCATCAATTGAAAACCGACTTCGTCCGACGCGCTGCGGTTGCGCTTATTCTGGGCGCACTGCTGGCCGGATTCTCTTTCACGCCCGCGCATGCGGGCATGGCCGATGCCACGTCGGATGCGGCGGCGCAAATGCAGCAAAACGGTTACGGCATGGATTCCGGCACAACCGTCGGCGCCGAAGACAACCGCGCGGTTGCGAATTCCGCAACCGGGACGGAAGCCGCGACGGCGGACGAAGCCCATGCGTCGCCTTCTTTGTTCCAAACCATTTCCGCTTTCTTCGAAAAGTTTCTGAAGGACGTTTCCAAAAAACCGGTCGGGCGCGAAAAGCCCGCGCCGACCGTGCCGGACTGGCGCAAGGCGCAGAACGCGGCCATTCTGGCCGCGCGCGCCGGGCATTACGACACCGCGCTTCCCGCGCTGGAAAAACTGCACGCGCAATATCCCGACAATTTCGGCATCGCCGCCGATCACGCGGCGGTGTTGAGCTGGGCCGGGCGCGACGCCGACGCCGTTGCCGCCTATCAAACGCTGCCCGCGACCGGCAAGCCGCCCGAATATCTGATCGACGCCATCGGCCATTCCTATCGCCAGCTGAAGCAACCCGACCGGGCGATGGATATTTATGCGCTGGGCGAAACGCTTTACCCGGATAATCAGAATTATTACGCCGACGATCTTTCGATCCTGCTTGAAACCAAGCATAACGACAAAGCCTATGCGCGCGCGCAAAGCGATGCCGCCCAGTTTCCCCAGCCGTCCGAAGCGCTGGCGCGGGAAATCGAGCAGGCCTATCACGTCCATGCGGTCGATCTGGCGCGCAGCGGCGATTACAAGGATGCGCTGGCGATGTTCGCCGATCTGCATGCGCAATACCCCGACGATGCGTCGATTGCCGGCGATTATGTCGCGGTGCTGAGCTGGGACGGAAAAGACGAACAGGCCGTGGAGATGTTCGCGACGCTGCCGCAATCCGCGCGCACCGATTACATTCTCGACGCCGCCGGTCATTCCTACCGCAAACTGCGCCGCCCCAAGGAAGCTTTGAAGCTTTACGAAGACGCGTCGGCGCAAAACCCGGACAACCTGACTTACGCCGTCGGCGTAATCGACTGCCTGACCGACCTTGGCCGCTATCACGATGCAATGAAGATCGCGCGCGCCGAAATGGACACGCACAAGAGCAAGCCCGCCGACCTGGTTCGCGCCTATGAGCGCGCGCGCCGCCTTTATGTCATCAGCCTGATCAAGGCCGAACAGCGTTATGCCGTTTTGCAGGCGCGTCAGGGCCATTACGACAAGGCGCTGACCATCCTGCGCCGCCTGCGCACCGGCCGTTTCGCCAACCGTTCGATGGAGATGGATTACATCGCGGTGCTGAGTTGGGCCGGGCACGACAAACAGGCCGTCGCGGAATATGAAAAAGTCTCGCGCGGGCCGATGACGAATTATGCGCTCGAAGCCGTCGGCCATTCCTATCGCGTTCTGCACGAACCGGAGCAGGCGCTGGCGGTTTATCGCCGCGGCGCACGCCAGTCGCCGCGCAATCCTGTTTTCGCGGTCGGCGAAATCCGCTGCCTCGACGATCTCGGCCAGCATGCCGTCGCGATGACGCAGGCCGAAGCTTACCTGAACGCGCATGGCGACAATGTCGACGTCCTGCTTGCCGCCGGGTCGTCCGCCAACATGAATATGCAGCCGGTCAAGGCCGTCGGCTTTTACGAGCGCGCGCTGCGCCTGTCGCCCGATAACAGGGAAGCGTGGCACGGGCTGATCATGGCCGAAGACCGTTTGGGCGCGCCGCAAATCGCGCTGACGCTCGCCGGGCAGCATCCCGGCCTGCTGAACCCCGCCGAACTGCGCGCCATCGAAGGCGACGAGGATGCGCGGCTGATCCATGTCGGCGAGGCGCAGGCCGCCGCCGGCGACAGCCCGGGCCGCTTTGCCGGCATCGACCAGGCCATCGACTCCATCGACGCCAATATCCAGAAATGGACGGCATCGGGCGACCCTGCCGCGCAGAAGGACATCGACCGCGCGCGCGCCGACAGGCTGCTCGCGCTGCACGACCGCGTGCGGATGCAGGAAGTCGTCGACGATTACAACGATTTGAAGCGCGACAATGTCGCGATCCCGACCTATTCGCTGATCGCGGTCGGCGACGCGTATTTGTATCTGCGCCATCCGAGGCATGCGCAGAAGATTTTCCTGCAAGTGCTTGCGCGGGATCCGCAGAATCTGACCGCGCTGCGCGCGCTGTCTTACGCCTATCTTGAAAACGAGCAGTACAAGGAAGCCATGGCCACGACCGACCGCTTGGTCGCCGAAACGCCGCAATGGATTTCCAAACCCGGTTCGGACATCAAGCGCCGCAACCCCGACTACCAGTCGGCGCAAATCCTGGCGGCGCAAATGCGCGCCTATTCCGGCGAACCGGAAAAGGCGGAAAAACGCCTGATCCCGCTTGTCGAGGCTTCGCCCGACAGGGCCGAAGGCCACACCGCGCTGGGCAGCATTTACCAGATGCGCGGCCAGCCGCGCGCGGCGCTGAGCGAGTACCGGCTTGCGCTGGCCATCGCCAAGGGGCGCGACCTGTCCGCCGAGATCGGCGAAGCTTCGGCCAATCTGGCGCTGCATCGCTACCGCAAGGCGACCGAGGAAACCAAGGCCCTCGTCGCGCGCTATCCGGAAAACCGCGCGGTGCAGCGCATCGCGCATGACCTCGACGTCCATAACATGGCCGAAATCGACGTCCATGCCGGGTACCACTTCCCTCCGGCCGGGATCAGCGGCGGCACTACCAACCCGAACGGCCGCGCCTATAACGCGGGGGCGGAAATCTATTCCGCGCCGCTCGACTATAACTGGCGCGTGTTCGCGGGCATGGATTATGCCCATCAGCGCGAGCCGAATTTCGAAGGCACGGTCGATTACGAACGCGCCAACGCCGGTGTCGAATACAGGAAGGGCGACGTGACGGCCAGCGTTGCGCCGACGCTGAACATCTATAACGGCAACCAGCGCGTCGGGGGCGAAGCCAAGGCCAGCTATGCCTTCAACGACATGTGGAGCGGCAGCATCGCCGCGGCTTTGTTCTCGCAGAACACGCCGCTGCGCGCGCTCAACCAGGGCATCACCGCCAACGAGTTCGACATCGGCGGCATGTGGCGGCAGAACGATTACCGCCGCGTCGCGTTTACGGCGCAGTTCATGCCGTTTTCCGACAACAACCTGCGCGCGGTGCAGAATGTCGATTACATCCAGCGGCTTTACACCACGCCGACTTTCTGGATCGACGCCGAAGCCGACGGCAGCTTGATGGAAAACAGCCTCGACACCAACCGGATCTATTACAATCCGGGTTCGGCCGTGTCGGGCCTGGCCGGCGTGCGCCTGACCCAGACGCTGTACCACCATTACGACATCAACTATTGGCACAGCCTGTTGCTGATGCCGGGCTTTTACGGCGAGCAGCATTACGGCTTCACGCCCGCATGGCTGGTGCGTTACGAGCATGGCGTCGATTACAAGGACGTCATGAGCGGCAATGTCGGCGTCAATTACGCGCATCAGGCCTATGACGGGCAGGCCGAGGACGATTTGAGCCTGACCATGAATGTCGGGAGACGCTTCTGATGAAGACGCGCCTGTTCCTTGCCCTGACCGCCGCGCTTGTCGCGCTGGGTTTCGCGGCATGGCCGTCGCAAGCGGCATGGGCTGCCCTGCTTTCGGGCGGGATCGCCGGGTTGAAAGCGGCGGCTGCGAACGGCAAGGCCGCGCCGCTGCGCATGGTGCAGGTCGATCTCGATTATGTTTATGACCCCGATGCAGCGCAGGAAACGCACAATCTCGACGCGCTGATCGCGCGGCTCAGGGAAATGAAGATCAACACCGTTTTCCTGCAGGCCTTTTCCGACGCAGCCGCGGCGGGCGTCGCGAAATCGGTTTATTTTCCCAACCGCTTTTTACCGGTGCGGCAGGATTTGTTCGCCCGCGTGGCGCGCGCGCTGAAAAAGCAGGCCGGCGTCGCGGTCTATGGCTGGATGCCGGTGCTGTCGTTCGATTTCGGACGCCAAATCGACCGCGTCGAGGCATGGAACCCGAAGACCGGGAAGATCGCGCCCGACCCCAAGGCCTATCAGCGCATCTCGCCGTTCGACGCCGAGGGCCGCAAGCGCATCATCGGATTGTATGAAGATCTCGCCCGCGCCGCGCCGATCGACGGCATCCTGTTCCATGACGACGCGACGATGTCGGATTTCGAGGACGCCAGCCCGGCCGCGATGGCAACTTATCAAAAGGCGGGCTTCCCGGCGTCGATCGCGGAAATCCGCGCGCATCCGCGGCTGATGGCGCGCTGGATCGAATTCAAGACCGGCCTTCTGACCGGCTTTACCGAGGAGCTTGCGGCCGACATGCGTAAAATCCGCCCGCATCTGAAGACCGCGCGCAATATCTATGCACGGCTTCTGACCGAACCGAAGAGCGAAGCGTGGTTCGCGCAAAGCTATCCCGAATTCCTCAAGGCCTATGACTACACGGCGGTCGAGGCGATGCCGGACATGGAAAATATCCCGCCCGCCGGCCAGAAGAAATGGCTGTCGAAGCTCGTCGCCGTCGCCGCGTCGATGCATGACGGGCTGAGGAAAACGATTTTCGAGCTGCAATCGGTCGACTGGCGCGTCAAAACCGCCGCGCGCGCCATTCCGGCCAAGCAATTCGACGGGCAGGTTATTTTGCTCGCCGACAAAGGCGCGATGAATTTCGGATATTATCCCGACGATTTTGTCGCTAACGTCCCCAACGCGAGAGCGTTGCACCGGGTTCTTTCACTTCCAACCCCTGCGTACCAGCCATGACAAGAAAAATTTTCGGCCTTGCCATCATCGTCCTCCTCGTCCTTTACGGGCTTGTGACCGGCTATATGCTGGACTTCATCTTCCTTTATCCGCTGTTCATGTCGGTCATGTGGATCGTGGGCGGAATCTATTTCTATTACCATTGGGAACGCGGCACCGCCGGCCCCGAAGTCTTGCCGGACATGGCCGACCATCCTTTCGTGTCGGTTCTGGTGCCGTGCTTCAACGAAAGCGCGAATGTCGCCGAGACCATCGCCGCCGTCGATGCGCAGAACTGGCCGGATTTCGAAATTATCGCCATCAATGACGGCTCCGACGACGATACCGGCGCGGTGCTCGATCAGCTTGCGCATGAATATCCGCGTTTGCGCGTCGTACAGTTCGCCACCAATCAGGGCAAGGCGATGGCGCTGCGCATGGGTGCGCTGGTCGCCAAGGGCGAATATCTGGTTTGCGTCGACGGCGACGCGCTGCTGCACCCGAATGCGGTCGCCTATCTGGTGCGGCCGATGGTCAACAATCCGCGCGTCGGCGCCGTGACCGGCAACCCGCGCGTCCGCACCCGTTCGACCTTCATCGGCAAGGTGCAGGTCGGCGAATTTTCGTCGATTATCGGCCTGATCAAGCGCGCGCAGCGCATTTACGGCCATCTGTTCACGATTTCGGGCGTCATCTGTTCGTTCCGCCGCCGCGCGCTGCATGATTGCGGGTATTGGGATCTGAACATGGTGACCGAAGACATCGATATCAGCTGGTCGCTGCAGCTGCGCCACTGGGCCATTCAGTACGAGCCCAATGCCTTGTGCTGGATTTTGATGCCGGAAACCCTGCGCGGGTTGTGGCGCCAGCGTTTGCGCTGGGCGCAGGGAGGCGCGGAAGTGTTCTTCAAGAACATCATCCGCATCTGGAAATGGATGGACCACCGCATGTGGATCATGCTGTTCGATTTCATCCTGAGCACGGTGTGGGCCTATTCGTACCTTTTGTCGCTGATCCTGTGGGGCATGGGCAAATATATGCATATGCCGCCGCTGTTGAACGTGCCGACCATCTTCCCCCCGGCCTTTTGGGGGTTGGTGCTGGCCTCGGTCAACCTGTTGCAGTTCATCACCGCGATGACGATCGAAACGCGCTATGAGAACAAGCTGCTGCGCCTTTTGATCTGGTCGATCTGGTATCCGCTCGTTTTCTGGATCATTTCGATGTTCACGATCCTGGCCGCCGTGCCGAAAGCGTTCTTCAAGGCGCGTTCGCAGCGCGCTGCTTGGGGTTCTTCTGACAGGGGTTTCCGATGACCGATACAAAACCGACGATGAAAACGCCGATCCCGCCGTACGAGCATTACATCATCACGGCGTCAGACAACGTGTCGATCCTGATCCGGCTGCGCGATTTCGTGCTGATCGCCGCGTTGTGGGTCTTGTTCTTCTACTTCATCCGCGGGTCGTTCCCGTTCTTTACGGATTTGTTCCATTGGGTGATGGGCGGATTCCAGGATGTGAAGAATTACCCGAACCTGGCCCGCGACGTGCCGATGATCCAGGCATACTTGCAGGTCGCCGTGGTTATGATCGCGATCTATCTGGGCTGGGCGATTTACAACATGCTGCGTTTCCGCGGCCGCGACCGCCGCAAGCCGCGCGCCGCCGTGACGCCGGACGATCTGGCGAATATGTATGGCTTTTCGCCCGAAACCGTGCAGTCGTGGCAGGATGCCTCGTCGCTCGTCATTCACCACGACGCCGACAGCCACATCACGGATGTGACGGTCGTCAAGTAAACGCGCGTTCCTTCGGCACAAGGGAAAGCCCATGTCCGGTTCGCATGAAGGCAAAACCGGCAAGGGCGATGCCCGGCTGAAACATCTGGACGAAACACAGTACCGCGTCACGCAGCTGTGCGGAACGGAGCCGCCTTTCGACAACGCCTATTGGAACGAGAAGCGCGACGGGATCTACGTCGACATCGTTTCGGGCGAACCGCTTTTCTCCTCCACCGACAAATTCGACAGCGGCAGCGGCTGGCCCAGCTTTACGCGGCCGCTGGCGCACGATTCCGTCGTCGAACATACCGACACCAGCCACGGCATGGTGCGGGCGGAAGTCAAATCGGCACAGGCCGCGTCGCATCTGGGCCATGTCTTTCCCGACGGGCCGGCGGAAACGGGCCTGCGTTACTGCATCAATTCGGCATCGTTGCGGTTTGTCCCGAAGGATCAGCTGGAGGATGAGGGGTATGGGGATTATTTGGGGTTGTTCGACGAGAAGGAATGAGGCAATGCGCAAATGAGGAAGTTAAAAATGCGCGTTCAGT
>JAGWKW010000056.1 GCA_028865155.1 Alphaproteobacteria bacterium | reverse complement strand
CTTCAACTGCGCATCGAGCAAACGCGGGCTGTTCAAAAACGTATTGCGGTGCAGCCCGCCGAGCCGCGCGAATTCGGCATTTTCCAAACCGGGGATCATGCGAAACACGCGCGCCTGGTCGGCATATTTCATCTTGGTCTGAAACCCGACCAGATTATACAAGGTGCCAAGCGCATTATCCTGCCGCAACTGCACGACGGCATAAGAGCGTCTGAATTTTTTTGGCCGCGACTGCTCTGTGACCGCCGCGCCTTGCGCGTCGCTCACAACCGCGACTGCGGCCTCCTCCACCGGAGCCGTATGCGAATTGGTCAAGCCGACCGGCTTCATCGGCCCGTGGCGCAACGTGTCGATGCCGCGCTCGGCCATAACCTCGATCGGCAGGCAGCCGTCGAAATAGGGCGTGTTCTTTTCCCATTCCTTGAACTCGGTCTTGGGCGCGGCGATCAGCTCGCGCACGAAGGCTTCATACTGTTCCTTGTCCATCGCGCAATTGATGTAATCCGACCCCGTGCCGCCGGGCCCGACCTTGTCGTAACGCGACTGCATCCATGCCTTGCTCATATCGACGCTTTCGCGATGAACGATGGGCGCGATGGCATCGAAAAACGCCAAGGATTCCATCCCCGTCGCCGCGCGAATGGATTCCGCCAAAGACCCGGACGTCAACGGCCCCGTCGCAACAATGACATTGCTCCATTCCGTACCGGGCAGGGCGGTCACTTCCTCGCGCGCAATCGTAATCAGCGGATGCTCTTCCAACGCCTTAGTCACGGCCGCCGAAAACCCATGCCGGTCGACGGCCAGTGCGCCGCCCGCCGGAACCTGATTTTTTCCGGCGGCCTCCATAATCAGCGAGCCGCACCGCCGCATCTCGTCATGCAGCAACCCGACGGCGTTATAGTCGCTGTCGTCGGAACGAAATGAGTTTGAGCAAACCAGCTCGGCACAGGAATCTGTCTGATGCGCCTCCGTGCCTTTGACGGGCCGCATTTCATGCAAAATGACGGGCGCGCCTGCCTGCGCCGCCTGCCAGGCCGCCTCGCTGCCCGCAAGCCCGCCGCCGATGATATGAATGGGATCCACGCGATAAACCTCTTTTCTAACAGTGTCCGGGAGGATATAGCAGAAACATGCCCCAATTTGTCGATAGCCATTGCCATCTCGATTATCCCGCGCTCGCCAAGGACCGCGAAGGCGTTTTAGCGCGCGCCCGTAACGCCGGGGTCGTCCGCATGGTCAATATCGCGACGACGCGCAAGGATTTCGACCAGGTGTTGAAAACGGCGGAACAAACCGAGGACGTGTTTTGCAGCGTCGGCGTCCATCCGCACCATGTCGCGGAGGAAGGCGAAAATCTTTCGGCCGAAACCATCGCCGGGCTTGCCGCGCATCCCAAGGTGGTCGGTATCGGCGAAACCGGCCTCGACTATTTCTACGACAGCGCGCCGCGCGACGTCCAGCAGGACAGCTTCCGCCGCCATATCCGCGCCGCGCGCGAAACCGGGCTGCCGCTCATCATCCATAGCCGCGAAGCCGAAGAGGACACAATCCGTTTGTTGCAGGAAGAAAGCGGCGCGACAGGAGTTCTGCATTGCTTCAGCAGCCGCCGCATTTTGGCCGAGGAGGCGTTAAAACTCGGCTTTTATGTCTCGCTATCCGGCATTCTGACTTTCAAAAAATCGCAGGAACTCCGCGACATCGCGCGCGACGTGCCGCTCGACCGGCTTCTGGTCGAAACCGACGCGCCGTTCCTCGCGCCCGAACCTTATCGCGGCAAAATCTGCGAACCGGCCTATGTCGTGCGCACGGCCGAGGTTCTGGCCGAAATCAAAGGCGTGACGCATGAAGACATCGCGCACATCACGACCGAAAACTTCTTCCGGCTGTTCGCCAAGGTCACGCAGCCATGAAAGTTACCGTTCTCGGTTGCGGTTCGTCGCCGGGCGTTCCGGCCATCCAGCATGGATGGGGCGATTGCGACCCGTCCAACCCGCGCAACCGCCGCACGCGCGTTTCCGTCTATGTCGAACAGGGCGATACGGCGATCCTGATCGACACATCGCCCGATTTGCGGCAGCAGGCGCTCGACAACAACATCAAGAAAATCGACGCGGTGCTTTACACCCACGCCCATGCCGACCATTGCCACGGCATCGACGAATTGCGCAGTTTCAAGCGGCTCAGCGGCAAACTGGTCGATATTTACGCCGCGCCCGACACGCTTGTGCGGCTACAGGGGCATTTTCCTTATATTTTTAAAGGAGAAGATTTATACAAACCGTCCGTCGCCGGGCACGAAATCACGGACCCGTTCGCAGTCGGCGGCATTCAAATTAAGCCATTCACGCAGGATCACGGCGACATCCAAACGCTGGGCTTCCGGCTTGGCGATTTCGCTTATTCGACCGATCTGCACGCGCTCGACGAGGCCGCATTCGACGCGCTGCGCGGCATCAAAATCTGGGTCGTCGATTGCGTGCGCGAAAAACCGCATCCGACGCATTCGCATCTGGAACAGACGCTGCAATGGATCGAGCGCGTTAAACCCGACCAAGCCTATCTGACCCATATGAACCATACGCTCGATTACGACGCGCTAGCCGCCAAACTGCCATCCGGGGTCCGGCCGGCCCATGACGGGCTGATTATCGACTGCTGATCCGTGTTAAGCCCGAAAATAAAAAAGAACTGGCCTTAATGGCTGCCATGCCCATACATTGCGCCAATTCCATTGAACGGCATCGTATTTTTCAGGATCAGGAGAGATAATCGCTATGAGAGCTTTTTCATTATCAATATCCGGTGCGCGGCGCCGCAAAGCCCATGAAGCCGCATTGCCGGATGCCATAATGGCATATGAAACGCTTTGTCTGAGGCACGCGGAAGAGCTTTTGGGTTTAGGGTACAAGGAAACCAATCACTTGCGCGATCTCATTCGAGACTTCGATCTCGGCCCCAGAAAAGATCAGACGCGCATCGACCAAATCGACGAAACTTGTGCCGAAATTCTTGGCGACCGAACGATAGAAGCTCTTTCCGAGCGCGAACAAGCAAGGCTTCGGCGCCTTCAATACGAGCGCGCCATCCGCGAAGAAAGCGGCAAAAACAATCTTCCTTCCTTACGAATTCGGTCACAAAGGCAGCAAAAGGCACAGGTTTTCTCCACCACCCCCTATAATTTAACATAATATATCTTATGCGACAATAAGGGGTGGGGCCAGGGCCTCGGGCGTGAAAATAAATTTCCCGTTTCGCGCCGCCCTCTTCCAGCCTATACACACCCCCGCAGGCATGCGGCATACAGCCCCGATGCGCTTTTACAGGAGCGAATAATAATATGGCTGCCCAGAAAATGAAAATCGACGAAATCGTCGCACGCAAAGTATATGACCGTCTTTTGGAAAAGACCGGCGGGCAGAACTGGATACAAACCGCTTCCGGCGGCAAATATGTCCCGACCGAATACGAATTCAAGCTCGGAAAAACAGCCAACGGCTGGCGTATCGAAAGCAACCTGCCCCGCACGGACGCCAAGGCAGAAGAATGCCGCTCTATCGATGTCGTTTATTCCGGTTCCTTCAACGGCGCAACGACCGTGACTCTTTCGATGGACGACGGCGCGGCGAACTATAAAATTTCCTTCCCTGCGGAAGCCAAAATGCAGGATTATGAAAAATACCTGACCGGCGAATGCAGCTCCCGAACGCGCGAAAGCCTCGAATGCGCGTGCGGCGACGTTATCGGCGGCCATCTTTCGGTTCGTAAACCTGCGGCCTACGAGCCTCAGGCAAGAACCACCGGCTGGCCCCGTAAAATCATGGCCCTTGTTTTCGGCTAGACCCTCGCCTCTGCTTAACCATAAAATTCTGGATGAAAATAAATAGAACCTTGCCGCACGCGCAGATTTTGTGTTATCAAATACGGGTAATTTATTACCAAAATAGATGAATAAACAAACGACGAGGGAAGTCATGGTTGCGGGAAAAGAAGGAACATTGTCGGCAGAGCAAGCGGCGCGCGCTATTCATGAACGCCTTAATGAAATGACGGAAGACAAGCTGTGGAAATACGGCCCCGCTTCCGGCCAAAATTCCGAATGCAGGCCGTATGAGTTTTCGCTCGTTCAGGCCGAGAACGGCTGGACGATCCAAAGCAATCTCCCGCAAGGCGGCGCCGAAAAGATTCGCATCGACGTCGTCAACCACCGAGCCGGAGAATTCGTCAATGGAGATAAAGCGGACAAGAACGGCACAAGCGTTTTCCTGATCGAAAGCGACGGCACGACCTACGAAAATTGGATCGGGGTCGAGCAATATCCCGCCACGAACGATGGTATCGAGCAGGCATGCAAGGAAATGCTGGCCTTCTGGCCGATGGTTGACGGTGCAGCCCCGCCTTCGGATCGCGCCGAAGCCGACCAGCTTTCTGGGAAGCTTGCATCGGTCATCAATGCGCCGCAACGGCCCCTGCCTGCCGACCAGCGCCCCGACATGATGATTGTCGCAATCGGGTTCGTGCCTGTGCGGAAACCCGAGACTGCGGAAGAGCAAAGATTTAACGAATGGTTTGAACGAAATAAGGAATACGGAATGGTGGCCTATACGCTGGCCGGCAACGGCAAAGTCATCGCCGCCAAATGCGCGCTCGGCCTTCCCGTGCCTCAGCCGTACGACTATAATCCATTCCCGTTGGATGCAGGCAACCCGGCGCTGCCGCTGGAGAACTGGCCGATAATGCCGAAACGTCGCCCCGCAGCAAAACGGGATCTAGGTTCGATTAAACCGTCTTGACGACGGCGTGCCGTTTCTGGCCTGTGCTGATGCGCGCCGCGCCGTCGTTCAGGTCAGTGTCTCGCCCACGGTTGACGTCGGGGACATCACGGGCCTATCGTTCAGGCGGATACCGTCCTATTCGATAAGGCACACACCGCCCCGTTCGAGGCGCAAACCGACGCTGTGCCCTGAGCCTGCTCCCGACTAACAGCCGCTAAACTGCGGCCAGATCGAGCGCCCCCGCCGCCTGTCGCAGCGCATGCGCCGCCGCTTCGAGCCGCTCTTCCCATACGCTTGCAGCATCGGCATCGGCGCCATCGGTGATGTATTTAAGGCATCCGAAGGGAATTTGCTCGGCCTCGCAAACCCGGGCCAGCGCATAGGCCTCCATATCCATCACGTTCCACGGCTTTTCCCTCGCCCCATCGGCGACGAAACTGTCGCCAGTGCCGCAAATGCCTTCGGGATGGCTGCCGAGCCGCAATCCCGTTTCGAGAACCGGGGGAAGTTTGTCAAATGGGTTGAGATGCGGCATGTAACCAAAAGCGCTGACATCGAAATCACGTTGGATAAATCCGGTGCAATTCACGATCGTTCCGGTCTTGAACTGCGGCGAACCGGCGCTGCCGAGATTCAACACCAAACGCGGCATCGCGCCGTGCGCCTGCTGCCATTCCATCAATGCGCGCGTCAGCCTGTGGGCGGCGTTGATCTTGCCGACGCCGCAATAAACCACGTCATAACCGCCGAACAGGCCGCGCGCCTCGGCTTCGAGCGCAAAAACCGCCATGCAGCCGGGCGCAATCCGCTCCATGCCCTACCGCGCCTTCAAAACGGCATGCCGCTTCTTGCCCGCGCTCAAACGCGCCGTATCGCCATCCATATCCTCGGCGCCGACGGTGGCCGCCACAGACGTCACCGCCTTGTCGTTGAGCCGGATGCCGCCCTGCTCGATCAAACGCTTGGCCTCGCCGCGCGAGGCGGCCAAGCCTGAGCCGACAACGACATCGATGACGAGCGGCGCCGTGCCGCGCGGAAATTCGAAGACGGGCAAGCCTTCGCCCGTGCCGCCGCCTTCAAACGTCGCCTTGGCGGTATCGGCGGCCTTGTGCGCCTCATCCTCGCCATGCGCCATTTTCGTCGCTTCGAAGGCCAGGATTTTCTTGGCCTCGTTGATTTCGGCGTCGCGCAGTTTTTCGAGCCTCGCGATTTCGTCCAAAGGCAAATCGGTGAACAATTTCAGAAAACGCCCGACATCGGCATCTTCGGTGTTGCGCCAGAACTGCCAGTAATCGTACGGACTCAGTTTATTCTTCGACATCCACACGGCGCCCGCCGCCGTCTTGCCCATCTTCGCGCCCGACGCGGTCGTAATCAGCGGCGTCGTAAGCCCGAACAGTTCGATATCCTTCATGCGGCGGCCAAGCTCGACCCCGTTGACGATGTTGCCCCACTGGTCGGAGCCGCCCATCTGCAACGTGCAGCCCATGCGTTTGTTGAGCTCGACGAAATCGTAGCCCTGCATGATCATGTAATTGAATTCGAGGAAAGTCAGAGGCTGTTCGCGATCGAGCCGTAACTTGACCGAGTCGAAAGACAGCATCCGGTTGATCGTGAAATGCCTCCCGACCTCGCGCAAAAACGGGATGTAGCCGAGACCGTCCAGCCAGTCGGCATTGTTGACCATGACGGCGTCGGTTTTACCGTTGCCGAAAGCCAGATAGCCGCTGAAATTCTGTTTGATGCCGGCGATATTGGCCGCGATTTTTTCGTCGGTCAGAAGCTGGCGCGTTTCGTCCTTGCCCGACGGATCGCCGACCTTGGTCGTGCCGCCGCCCATCAAGACAATCGGCTTGTGCCCAGTTTGCTGCAAACGGTGCAGCATCATGATCGTGGCCATATTGCCGACATGCAGGCTTTCCGCCGTCGCGTCATAGCCGATATAGGCCGTAATCACGCCCTTCGATGCTTTTTCGTCAAGCGCTTCGAAATCAGTGCATTGATGGACATGCCCACGCTCATGCAGCACGCGCAGGAAGTCGGATTTGAACGTCGTCATAACTGGCGGCCTTTAACGGATTCTGATACTATCCGGGCACTCTACCCAACCTTTTCGCGGACATGAAGCCCAAACTTTACATTGCGTTAGGCCTGATGAGCGGCACCTCGATCGACGGCATCGACGCCGCGCTGATCGAAACAGACGGCGGCAACCATATCCGCCCGCTCGGCTTCCTCGGCCGCCCTTACAGCGAGGATTTCCGCACCACCCTGCGCGCCCATCTCGGCAAAAAGGATACGCGCGCGCCGGGCGTCGCCGCGTTCGAGCGCGAACTGACGCAAGCCCATGCCGATCTTGCCCTTGCCCTGATGCGCGAAACAGGCATAACCCCGGACATTATCGGCTTTCACGGCCAGACGCTTTATCACCGCCCCGAAGAAAAACTGACCGTCCAGATCGGCGACGGCGCCCTGCTCGCCAAACTGACCGGCATTTCGGTCGTCAACGATTTCCGCCGCGCCGATGTCGAAGCCGGCGGCAACGGCGCGCCATTGGTGCCGCTTTATCATCGCGCCCTGCTCGCCGATCAACCGAAACCCATGCTGATCCTCAATATCGGCGGCGTGTCGAATATTACCTGGGTGAATGGCAAGGGCGACGACGATATTCTCGCCTGCGATGTCGGCCCCGGCAATGCGCGCATCGACGACTGGGTGCTGCGCCACACAGGGCATCCGTTCGACAAAGACGG
>JAGWKW010000055.1 GCA_028865155.1 Alphaproteobacteria bacterium | reverse complement strand
TAATCGCATCGGTTGTAATATCGCCCGCGCGGCCCAGATCTTCGCGCAGGGCATTTTCGACCAGAGGCCGCAACAACGCGTCGGGCAGGGGGGGCTGGTTCATAAAAGTTCCTTTATGTCTTCAAACCGCATAAAGCTGCGTTTCGCATCGGGTGCGGTTTCGGGGAAGTCCGTCCTGTAATGCGCGCCGCGGCTTTCCTCGCGCCGCAGGGCCGAAACGGCGATCATCAATCCGGCCAGCGCCATATCTGACCGCCGCGCCCGCGCGCCAAGTTCGCGTACGGCCCGTTCCAGCCCGTTACGGCTGCGAGCGACACCGACATGTTCAGCCATGATCGCACGGATTGTCGTGGCTTCATTTTCGCGCGGCGGTTTTTCGAGTCGCGCGGCGAGCGCGGGCATCGCGCTTGCAGCAAAACCTTTGATGTCATCGGCGACGCGCTGCCCGAAACTCGCCGCTTCGAGCAATGAATTGCTCGCCAGCCGGTTCGCGCCATGCAGCCCTGTGCAGGCAGCCTCGCCGCATGCCCACAATCCCGTAACATCGGTGCGCCCGCGCGCGTCGGTTCTGACGCCGCCCATATGGTAATGCGCGGCAGGGCGCACAGGGATGGGCATCTGCGCCGGATCGATGCCCGCCGCAAGGCAGGCAGTATGAATGGTCGGAAAACGCCGCGCGAATGTTTCGCCTATCGCGCGGGCGTCGAGGAAAACCCGGCGGCCTTCGCAAATTTTCGCGTAAATTGCGCGCGCGACGATATCGCGCGGCTGCAATTCCTCGACAAAACGTGCGCCGTCTTCGTCGATCAGCGTTGCACCTTCGCCGCGCACGGCTTCGCTTGCCAACGGCATCGGGTCAAGCCCGGCATCGATGGCGGTGGGGTGAAACTGGACGAATTCAAGATCCGCCAACGTCGCGCCCGTGCGCGCCGCCAGAACAAGCCCGCTTCCCCAATTGCCATGTGGGTTGGTGGTGTCGCGCCACAAAGCCGCTGCGCCGCCAGTGGCCAGAACCACGCGGTTTGTATTTATTAGTACCTGTTCGCCGCCGCGTTGCAGGACGATCCCCGCGACGCCATCTTCGGCAATGATGTCGGTCGCTATGGCGTTTTCGATAATCTCGATCGACGGCGTCGTGCGCGCTGTGGCAATCATGGCTTCCATCACTGCCGCGCCGGTTGCATCGGCGGCATGGACGATACGCCGCTTGCCATGCGCGGCTTCCAATCCCAATCGCAACTTTCCATCTGTCGTGCGGTCGAAAGCGACACCACGCGCCGCCAGCCTTTCGATAACGGCAATGCCGTCTTCCGTGACTTGTTTTACGGTTTCCGTGTCATTGAGGCCTGCGCCTGCTGTCATTGTGTCTGCGGCATGGAAAGCGGCGCAATCTTCCGCGCCGACCGCCGCTGCGATGCCGCCCTGCGCCCATGCGCTGCTGCAGCCTTCGCCAAGCGATGTGGGAGAAATGACGATAACCGGCATCGGCGCGAGGCCGAGCGCGACGCTCAACCCCGCCAGCCCAGCGCCGAGTATGACGGGCCTGCTCATTTCATTTGACCGCGATCATCCGTTCGACGGCGCGGCGCGCGGGCGCGGCGACGGCGTCGGGAATCTCGACGATATGTTCCATATTTTCGAGCGCGGCGCGGATATTCGCGAGCGTGATCCGCTTCATATGCGGGCACAGCTGACAGGGGCGGACGAATTCGGTTTCAGGCTGGGTGACGGCGACATTGTCGCTCATCGAACATTCGGTCAGCAGAACCGCGCGTTCCGGCTTGTGCGCGCCGACCCATGAAATCATCCCTGCGGTCGAACCGGCGTAATCGGCCGCCGCGACGACGTCGGTCGGGCATTCGGGGTGCGCCAGCACGACGACGCCCGGATTTTGCTCGCGGAACAGGGCGATGTCGGCGGCGGTGAAACGTTCATGCACCTCGCAATGGCCTTTCCATGTGATGATTTTCACATCCGTTTCGTTGGCCACATTTTGCGCCAGATATTCGTCGGGCAGCATGATGACTTCCGGCACGCCCAGCGACTCGACGATCTTCTTCGCATTGCCGGATGTGCAGCAGATGTCGGATTCTGCCTTTACGGCGGCCGAAGTATTGACATAAGTCACAACCGGCACGCTCGGATAGCGCGCGCGCATCGCTTTCACGTCTTCGGCAGTGATCGAATCCGCCAGCGAACATCCGGCTTCCATATCGGGCATCAAAACCGTGCGCGACGGGTTCAGAAGTTTGGCCGTCTCGGCCATGAAATGGACGCCGGCAACGACGATGATGTTGGCGTCGATCTTCGCCGCTTCGCGCGCCAGCGCCAGTGAATCCCCGCCGATATCGGCGACGCCATGAAAAATTTCAGGGCGCATGTAATTGTGGGCGAGGATGACGGCATTGCGCTCCTTCTTCAGGCGCAAAATTTCTTCGACATCGTCGGCGAACACGGCCCATTCCGCTGCAGGGATGACGTGGCGGACGCGGTCATAAATCGAGGCGGTGCGGCGCAACACTTCGGGGGTTCGCGGCGGCAGGATGCCCATGGCCTTATCCTTTCTTTCACCATTATGCTCGTTTTGAGCATTAATAGGCGCCAAAAAAGCGGGTCGGAAGACCCTGATCAAGTTTGCAACTCTACGCCTCCATATCCGGCAAATCCACAGCAAAAAAGCACTGCCCCATCAACATATTGAGTTTCAAGGCTTTTGTCGGTATAGGGGCGAGGTCAGGACTTCTCATGAATATAAGTGCCCCGATTTTCGACCGCGACCTCGTCCGCCGCCATATCGTGCGGGCCGAAGCGGGTTTCGCGCGCCATGACGTATTGTTCCGCGAAACCGAAACCGAAATCCGCGAGCGGATCGCCGATGTCAAACGCGATTTCCCTCGCGCGCTGGATCTGAGCCCGTTTCCGTTCCTTGAAAACGCCGAACGGGCACCGGACGAGGAAACGCTGTCGGTCGAACTGGAAAGCTTCGATCTGGTGGTCAGCAATCTTAGCCTGCATTGGGTCAACGATGTTGCCGGAGCCTTGGTGCGCATCCGCGCCGCGCTCAAGTCCGACGGGCTTTTTCTGGCCGCGCTGATAGGCGGCGAGTCTTTGCGCGAATTGCGCGCTTGCCTGATGGACGCGGAACTTTCGGTCAGCGGTGGGGTCAGTCCGCGTCTGTCGCCGACCATCGATTTGACCGGCGCGGGCGCGCTGATGCGCCATGCCGGGTTCGCGCTTCCGGTTGTGGACAAGGAACGCGTGATGCTGCGCTATCCGGACATGTTCGCCCTGATGCGCGATTTGCGTGGCACGGGACAAACGGCGGCGCATCTTGAAAGGCCGCGCCGGTTTACCCGCCGTGCAGTGTTTTTCGAAGCCGCGCGTTTGTATCGGGAGCGTTTCGGCGATAGCGAGGGCCGCATTCCGGCGACGTTCGACATTATATATCTGCATGGCTGGAAACAGGCCGCGATCGTTTCATAGGGATGCGCGTGCGCTTCCCTATGAAGCGTGAATTGCTGGCCTTACATGTTTTTAACGGGATTTTAGGGGTTATCGGCGACTTTTATCCCATGTCCGGCGATACGCAAAACCCGCAACTTGACGAACTCAATGCCACTCTGGCCGAGCTAAGGCGCGCCAAGGAACAGGCCGACTTCGCCAATCGCAGCAAATCCGAGTTTCTGGCCAATATGAGCCACGAACTGCGCACGCCGCTCAACGCCATCATCGGTTTTGCCGAAATCATCAAGGACCAGATGTTTGGCCCCGTCGGGTCGGCGCAATATGTCGAATATGCCAACGATATTTATGACAGCGGCCAGCTGCTGCTCTCGCTCATCAACGACATTCTCGATATGTCGAAGATCGAAGCGGGCAAGCGGCAGCTTCAGGAAACCACGATGAATATGGATGCGATCGCGCAGTCGGTCGTGCGGCTCGTCGCGGCGCGCGCCAAGGAAGGCAAGGTCAGACTCAACATCCATGTGCCGCGCGATCTGCCGACCCTGCGCGGCGAAGAGCGCGCGATGAAGCAGATTCTGACCAACCTTCTGACCAACGCGATCAAATTCACGCCCGAAGGCGGCAGCGTCACTTTGTCGGAAATGATCGACGACAAGGGCCGCATGAAAATCGCCGTCATCGACAGCGGCATCGGCATCGCCCCTGCCGATATCGAGGTTGCGCTGACGCCTTTCGGCCAGATCGAAAGCGCGCTGTCGCGCAAACACCAAGGGTCGGGCCTCGGCCTGCCATTGACCAAGGCGCTGGTCGAACTGCATGGCGGCGCGCTCGACCTGCACAGCGAACTCGGTAACGGAACCACGGTAACGCTGACCTTCCCGGCCGCCCGCCTCAGCTCGATTGAATAATTCCCATCGAGCAAGACAAGAAACACGGCACAATCAAGGACTCTCCTCCCCCTTGCGGGGAGGACGCAAAAACCTGGATTTGCCTTGCTTGGCAAATCCTTGGTTTTTGCTGGAGGGGGGCTTCTTGCTTGTTTTAGGAATAACCCGGAATAATCACCAAACCGCGGGGAATCCGGGAAAAATTCCTCTTTATTTCGCCGCATTTTCCCTCCAATCTGCCGGGCATGAAAAAACTCGCCTCTTTTATGTTTGTGCTCGCGCTTCTGGTGCCCTTGGGGGCTTCGGGTGCGCCGTCGGCCGCCGGTACGGCCACGCCCACGCATCTGACGCCGGGGGCCGCCAACGACCTGCACCGGATCGAGACCTATCTGAACGGGCTGCATAACATCGAAGCCGATTTTATCCAGGTCGATGATTCGGGCGGGATGCTGCGCGGCAAAATCGACATTTCACGCCCCGGCAAAATGCGCGTGACCTATGCCCCGCCCGACAAGGATTTCATCATTGCCGACGGAGATTTCGTCCATATCTGGAACAGCGATTTAAAGGCGCAGACCAACGTGCCGCAGGATTCGAGCCTTGCCGAATTCATCCTGCGCGACCCGATCAAACTGGACAGCGGCGACGTCACCGTGACCGGAATGCGCCATTCACCGACCCTGATCGCGATAACGCTGGAACAGACCAAAGACCCTGCCGCAGGCAGCCTGACCCTGATTTTTGAGGATCATCCCCTGATGTTGCGGCAATGGCGCGTGACCGATGCGGAAGGACGCACGACGGGCGTGACGCTGCAAAATGTCAGCACCGGCGTCGCCTTCCCGCCCAATACATTCTTCTTCGTGCCGCCGACGTTTGAAAATAATCCGTAATGAGAGTTGCCACCTGGAACATCAACTCGGTGCGCCTGCGCATCGGCCTGCTCGAACGTCTGATCGACGAAGCGAAGCCCGATGTTATCTGTTTGCAGGAAACCAAGACGCAGGACGAATTTTTTCCACGCGAAGCGCTGGCGGCCAAAGGCTATAAACACCAGCATATCGCAGGCATGAAAAGCTACAACGGCGTTGCGATCCTGTCGCGCCTGCCGTTGCAAAAAACCGGCGTAAAAAACTGGCAGGGGCGCGAGGATTGCCGCCATGTTTTCGCCAGCCTCGATAACGGCACTGAAATCCATTGCGCTTATGTGCCCGCGGGCGGCGACATCCCCGACCCGAAGGCCAACGAAAAATTCGCGCATAAACTCGGCTTCCTCGACGAATGCGCCGCGTGGTGGAAGGCGCGACGCAGCAACAATCCCAAAATCCTTGTCGGCGATTTCAACGTGGCGCCTCTGGAAAACGACGTCTGGTCGCACAAACAAATGCTCGATGTCGTTTCGCACACGCCCATCGAAGTCGAAAAACTCGACGCATGGCAAAAAGCGCATCAATGGGTCGATGCCGTGCGGCATTTCGTGCCGGAAAACGAAAAGCTCTATTCGTGGTGGAGTTATCGCGCGCAGGATTGGGCTGCATCGGACCGGGGCAGACGGCTCGACCATGTCTGGGTCACACCCGACCTAGCACCGTCGCTTAAAAAGGCGCGCATCCTGCGCGGCGCGCGCGGCTGGGAACCGAAGCCGAGCGACCATGTCCCGGTCATCGTCGATATCAAGTAATCAAACGCCGTGATAACTGCGGTACCATTCGACGAATTTTGGAATACCTTCATCCAGGCTTGTCGCCGGCCTGAAACCAAGGTCGCGCGTCGTGGCCTCAATGTCGGCATAGGTTTCCGGCACGTCGCCGGGCTGCATCGGCTGTAAATCGACAATCGCCTTTTTGCCGAGCGCGGATTCCAGCAGGGCAATGAACCTCGTCAAATCTTCGGCCTTCGAATTGCCGAGGTTATAAAGTGCGGCAGGCGGTTCTGCGCCGTTGTCCGCAGGCGGTTTGTCGAGCGCGGCCAAAACGCCCGCGACGATATCGTCGATATAGGTAAAATCGCGCCGCATTTTGCCGTGATTGAAAACCGGGATCGGGCCGTCTGCCAATATCTTTCGCGTGAAGATATAAGCGGCCATGTCGGGCCGCCCCCATGGGCCATAGACTGTGAAAAACCGCAGGCCCGTGGTCGGAATCCGGTACAAATGCGCGTAAGTGTAGGCCATCAGCTCGTCCGCGCACTTGGTCGCGGCGTAAAGCGAAACGGGCTGCGTCACCGGATCGCCGACTGCGAACGGAACCTTTTTATTCCCGCCATAAACCGAAGACGAACTTGCATAAACGAAATGCTGCAGGTTCGGCGTATGGCGCGCCAGTTCCTGCATCACCACCTGTCCCATCAGGTTGGAAGAGACATAGGCGAACGGATTTTGCAGCGAATAGCGCACGCCCGCCTGCGCCGCCAGGTGAACGATATGGGTAAAACCCGCCTGCGCGAAAGGCAGAACCGCATCGCAGTCGGAAATGTCGATCTGGCGGAAAGTGAAATTTTCATGCGGCGCAAGCTTGCCGATCCGCGCTTCTTTCAGCTCGACATCGTAATAGTCGTTCAGATTGTCGATGCCGAAAACCTCATCCCCGCGCGCAAGCAAAGCCTGTACGACATGAAAGCCGATGAAACCCGCCGCGCCTGTGACGAGAACGCGCAAGTTACTTGGCCCTCATCATCGCGACAGCCGTATCCGACATGCGGTTCGAAAAACCCCATTCATTGTCGTACCAGCTCATGACGCGGGCAAAGGTGCCGTCGATCAGCTTGGTTTCGCCAAGCGCGAAGATCGAGGAATGCGTGTCATGGTTGAAATCGCTTGATACCAGCGGTGCGTTATAGGTGCTGAGGATGCCTTTAAGTGCGCCATTCGACGCCGCCGTGACCGCCGCGTTGATTTCCTCGACCGAAGTCGGGCGCTTGGTCACGAATTTAAAATCGATGACGGAAACATTCGGCGTCGGCACGCGGATCGATGTGCCGTCCAGTTTGCCTTTCAGCGCGGGCAGAACCTTGCCCACCGCCTTGGCAGCACCTGTCGACGTCGGGATCATGTTCAACGCCGCCGCGCGCGCGCGGTGCACATCGCTGTGCATCGTATCGACGACGCGCTGGTCGCCGGTATAGGACGGGATCGTGGTCATGAAGCCATGCTCGATGCCGATGGCGTTGTCGAGTGTGAAGG
>JAGWKW010000282.1 GCA_028865155.1 Alphaproteobacteria bacterium | reverse complement strand
GTGTCGCGCACGGCCATTACATGGGGCGTTCCGGTGCCGGGCGAACCGAAACATGTTATGTATGTGTGGCTGGATGCGCTGACGAATTACATCACCGCGCTTGGCTATCCCGATGTTGGGGCCGAAAAATACCAAACATTCTGGCCCGCCGATCTGCATATGGTCGGCAAGGATATTCTGCGTTTCCATGCCGTGTACTGGCCCGCTTTTTTGATGGCGGCTGGGTTGAAACCGCCGACGCGCGTGTTCGCGCATGGCTGGTGGACGAATGAGGGGCAGAAAATTTCCAAATCGCTTGGCAATGTCATCGACCCGTATGAATTGATTTCGACTTATGGGCTTGACCAGATGCGGTATTTTCTTTTGCGCGAAGTGCCATTCGGCAATGACGGCGATTTTTCGCGCGACGCGATGATAAGGCGCATCAACAGCGATCTCGCCAACGGCATTGGCAATCTGGCACAACGGACTTTGTCGCTGATCGCCAAGAATTGCGGCGGCGCGGTGCCAAAGCACGGCGCGTTCGTCGAAGCCGACATGGCGTTGCTTGCAAAGGCGCATGGGCTTGTCGCATTGCTGCGCACCGAATTCGATGTGCAGGCGTTTCATAAGGCACTCGATGCGATTTGGGCTGTTATCGGCGAGGCCGACCGCTATATCGACGAACAGGCGCCGTGGAGCCTGAAAAAAACCGACTTCGCGCGGATGGAAACGGTTTTATATGTTCTGGCCGAAACATTGCGCCATCTTGGCGTCGTTTTGCAGCCTTTTATGCCGCAGTCTGCCGCCAAGCTTCTTGACCAGCTTGCAGTTCCCGAAAACGAACGTGGCTTCGCACATATCGAAAATAGCGATTACGCATTGAAATCCGGAACGCCGCTTCCCGCGCCGCAAGGCGTGTTCCCGCGTTACGTCGAAAGCGCGGCTTAAAATGAACTTCTACGCACAAGGAATTGAAAAAGCCGAAAACGGCGAAGAGTATGGAGAAGGCAACCTATTTGTTTACCCTGTCGTCCCCACAACGATGCCCATAGTAGATGATATGATCGCCGACGGGCGCGCCGAACGCATCATGCACGAAACAGGCACCGATCATGTAACGGTTATAGCGCTGAAAATGACACATGGCGTCGGCAGCAGCGATTCCGACACAGGAAAAACACGCACATGGTGGGCAAACGCGAACCAGAAAGGAAAACGTAACCTGCTGTTCAGCCGGGCGCTGCGAATGCCGAAAGGGGGCTTCGCCATCGAGTCTATTTTTACAGCCGCGGTGACGGTAGCAGAAATCGTTGCCGATCTTGTGTCCGCGCCCGTGACCATAAAATACCCCAACGACGTCCTCGTCGATGGCGCAAAAATCTGTGGCTGCTTGGTCGAGTCCAAATATCAGGCAGGCGATGCTCCGGGCTCCGAACGTTTCCTCAATCTTGGCGTTGCCGTTAACATCAATGTCACGCCGCCACAAAATATCATACGCGAAAGAGCCGCTATTACAGCTGTCACCAGTCTCGCAGATTATGGGGCAGCTATTCCATTGCATGAATTTCTGGAAGCTTTCGATCGTCGCTATGCCGAAATCGA
>JAGWKW010000054.1 GCA_028865155.1 Alphaproteobacteria bacterium | reverse complement strand
CAGGCCGCCGACATCGACGCCGCCCTGCATCGCCTGATCGACGCCGACCGGATGGGCGTGCTGTTCAAGGTTATGGAAATTCGCGCCTAAAAAAGCTTGCCGCCCTGCACCAGCCTCGCCATCTGCTGGTCGGCGATGGTGCGCGTCATGCCGATGCGGCGGTCGCGGATCATGGCGCGGATCGGCGAGCCGGGATTGTCGGCCTCGGTGACCATGAATTGCGCATGCAGCCCGTCGGGCAGGAAGGATTGATGCACGACGCCGACGAGGCCGGCGGCGAGCAACGTCGCGGCGCGGCCGCCCAGATCCTGTTCGGCAAGTTGCAGCAAACCTTCCAGCGCTTCCTCCATGCTGCCCGCATGCATCGTGGCCAACACGGTATGGCCCGACGTCGCCGCGCGCAGCAGCTGGTTCGCGGCATCGGGCGTGCGGATTTCGCCGACCAGGATGTAACGCGGATGCCAGCGCAAGGCGCGTTTGAGCATTTCGCCCCATTCGCGCTCGGCTTTGATTTCGGCCTGATAGCAATAACCGTTGCGGCCCCAGCGGCCTTCCATGTCGTATTCGACCGGGTCTTCGAGCGTGAAGCCGATACCGCCATGGATGTCGAGCCAGCGCGCGAGAAGCGAAGTCGCCGTCGTCGTCTTGCCTTGGCCGGACGCGCCGCAAATCAAAATCAATCCGCTGCGCTGCCCCAATCCTTGCAGAAGCGGCGGCAGTTGTTCGATGAAGCCCAGCCCTTCGAGTTCGAACGGATGTTCGGGCAGGCGGCGCAGCGCGGCCCAGACTTCGCCATTCGCGGTTTCCAGCCGCGCGGCGCGCAAACGCATGCCGTCGTAATGCAGGCCCATTTCGACGCCGGTGAAATGTTGCCGCAGATGGGCGGCGAGATGCGCGGCGTCGTCGGTGAAGTCGAGCGGCAGATCGGCGTCGGGAAGCTCGATATCGCCGCCGCGACCGGCGCGGTAATGCGCGCGCGCGTCCGCATCGAGGCGGACGTAAATATCCATGAAGTCGAGTTCGTTCAGCGCGCGCTGCCTGCTGCCGAAAGGCATGATATTCGTCATGGCGATCCTATGGGTCGGGTCAAATGGCTTTAAAAACGCCCCATTTTAGCCATTCCCCGCGCGAATTGCCACTGTTGCAACGGGGCGATGTTTCGCTTAAGCTTCAAGGACATAACGGGGGGTCGCCGATGCCGGAAAGCATTGTACGGACGAAAATCAAGGACGCGCTCGAAGCGGCAGGCAACAACCGCCACGACGCGCATAAGCTTCTGATTACATGGGCCGTGCGCGATCCGGCCCTGCTTCTGGCGATGACCAAGCCGCATCTGAAAGCCATCGCGGCGGGCCTCGTCGATCATCATATCCGTAAAGGGGAAGGCGGCAGCGAAGATTCCGGCGACGATATTTTTTCGCGCAGCGCGATCAACGATATTGTGGCCTCGGCTTCGACGGGCGCGCGCGACAAGCGTAAAGCCTCCAACATCCCGCCGCCCAAATCGACCGAACGCCAGGCCTCGACGATGCGCAAGCTGGCGGCAGCTTTCACGAAAAAGAAGAAATAGAAGCGAAAAAGTCAATCCGTTTGAAGCAGCTTCATAACGGCCTGCATTGCTTCGGCTGCGTTTTTCACATTATGTACGAAGTCTGGCGCGAGTTCTTTGAGAAAATCTATAGCTTTCTTGTTTTGAGTCACCAGAACAACATGCTTTTTCTCTTTTATGGCTAGGGCGATTTCCGACAGCGTTCCTGCCTCGGCGCCGCAAGCAACGATGGCATCCGATGTCAGGATGTTGATGTAGTTGCGTGCGCTATTAAGGCCTGTGACAACGACGATGTCGGCGTAGGGGCTGGCCTCGGCTTTGTTTTTCGACGGAATGATGCCGAGCGTTTGTCCGCCCGCGCTTTTTGCACCGCGCAGACCCGCTTCCATAACCCCGGCAGGCCGCGCGCCTGTCATGACGGTATAACCTGCTTCGGCGGCGCATTTGCCGATTTCATAGGCGATATCCAAATCCTGTTGGGTGGCTTTTTCTCCCGGCCCCATGATGCCGATGATGGTCTTGGTCATCTATGTTCTCCTTATTCTTCCCGCGCTTCGAGATTGAGCGCGGCGGCGAGCAGGGTTTTGGTGTAATCCTGCTGCGGCTGCGCGAACAGTTGCGCCGCCGATCCCTGTTCCACGACATGCCCTTCTTTCATCACGATGACGTGATGCGCGAGCGCGCGCACGACGCGCAGATCGTGGCTGATGAAGATGAAAGCAAGCCCGCGCCGTTGTTGCAAATCGCGCAGCAGGGCAACGATCTGCGCCTGCACCGACATGTCGAGCGCGGACGTCGGCTCGTCGAGGATGATGAGTTTGGGCTGCAAAATCACGGCGCGCGCGATCGAAATGCGCTGGCGTTGCCCGCCGGAAAATTCGTGCGGATAGCGGTGGCGGCTTTCGGGGTCGAGGCCGACTTCCTCCAGCGCGGCGATGACGCGTTTTTCGCGCTCGGCCTTGTCCGCGCATAATTTATGAATGTCCAACCCTTCGGCGATGATGTCGCCAGCCGACATGCGCGGGCTTAAACTGCCGAACGGATCCTGGAACACGACCTGCATCTCGCGGCGCAACGGGCGCAATTCCTTTTTGGGCAAATCCATGATGTCGCGGCCCATGAAAACGACCTTGCCCGTCGCGGACAAAAGCCGCAGCAGCGCGAGGCCCAGCGTCGTCTTGCCGGAACCGGACTCGCCCACCACGCCGACCGTTTCTCCCGCGCGCACCGTCAGCGACACGCCATCCACGGCGCGGACATAATCGGACACGCGGCGGAAAATGCCTTTCTTGATCGGGAACCAGACTTTTACGTCTTCGACACGCATAATTTCTTCGGCCTGCGCGGGCAGGGGCAAAGCTTCGCCTTTCGGCTCGGCGGCCAGAAGCATTTTCGTATAGGGATGTTTCGGCCTGGCGAAAATTTCCGCCGCCGCGCCATGTTCGACGATCTCGCCATGCTGCATGACGCAGACTTTGTCGGCGACCTTGCGCACAATGGACAGATCGTGGGTGATGAGCAAAAGCGCCATGCCGAAACGCTGCTGCAAATCTTTCAGCAGTTTCAGGATTTGTGCCTGTATCGTAACGTCGAGCGCGGTTGTCGGTTCGTCCGCGATCAGCAGATCGGGCTCGTTCGCCAAAGCCATCGCGATCATGACGCGCTGGCGCTGGCCGCCCGAAAGCTCATGCGGATAGGCGTCGATGCGTTTTTCCGGGTCGGGCAGGGCGACGAGATGCAGCAATTCGATCACGCGCGCCTTGGCCTGCGCCGCGTTCATGTTTTTGTGGATCAGCAGGGTTTCCGCGACCTGCCGCCCGATCGTGTGCAGCGGGTTGAGCGATGTCATCGGCTCCTGAAAAATTATGCCGACGCGGTTGCCGCGCAAATCCTGCAGCATGGCCGGTTTCGCGCCGATGGCTTCCTCGCCATCGAATTTGATGCTGCCTGTCGGGTGCGACGCGTTGGGGTAGGGCAGCAGTTGAAGCAAAGACAAGGCCGTGACCGATTTGCCCGAACCGGACTCGCCGACCAGCGCCAGCGTTTCGCCTTTGGCGATGTCGAACGACACGCCGCGCACGACCGAGGCGCGTTCCGCGCCGTGGCCGAAATCGACGCCGAGATTTTCGACGCGGAGGAGAGGTTGGTTCATCATGGCTTCGCCACCCCCCTCCCTAACCCTCCCCGCAAGGGGGAGGGAATACCATTGCTCTTGCTGCACGACTGTTCTGTCATCATCGACGGTAAAAAAGCACGGTGCAACAAGTGCGGCAGGATTCCCTCCCCCTTGCGGGGAGGGTTAGGGAGGGGGGCGCCGAAGGCGTATGGAAATGGACGCCCCATATTATCCTTGTCCCCCCGTCACTTTGCGCGGGTCGAACGCGTCGCGCACCGCCTCGCCGATGAAGATCAGCAGCGTCAGCATGGTTGCCAGCACGACGAACGCGCTGAGGCCCAGCCACGGCGCCTGCAGATTGTTTTTGCCCTGATTGAGAAGCTCGCCCAAAGACGGCGAACCGGGCGGCAAACCGAAACCGAGGAAGTCCAAAGCCGTCAATGTCGTGATCGCGCCGTTCAGTACGAACGGCAAAAAGGTCAGCGTCGCGACCATCGCGTTGGGCAAGACATGGCGGCGCATGATGGTGATGTCGCCTGCGCCCAAAGCCTTGGCGGCGCGGACATAGTCGAAATTGCGCGCGCGCAAAAATTCGGCGCGCACGACATGGACAAGCTGCATCCACGAAAACATCAGCATGAGCCCGAGCAGCCACCAGAAATTCGGCTGCACGAGGCTCGCCATAATGATAAGGAGGAACAGAACCGGCATGCCGTTCCATATTTCCATGAAACGCTGCATGAGAAGATCGGTCAGCCCGCCGAAATAACCCTGCACCGCGCCTGCCGCGATGCCGACGATGGAGGAAAAGAAAGTCAGCGTCAGCCCGAACAGAACCGAAATGCGGAAGCCATAGATGATGCGGGCCAGGACGTCGCGGCCCTGATCGTCGGTGCCGAGCCAGTCGGCCGCCGAAGGGGGAGAAGGCGCGGGCTGGGTCAGCGCGTAATTGATGGTGTCATAGGAAAAGGGGATCGGCGGCCAGACCATCCAGCCCCCCCCTTTTCCTTTGTTCGCGTCGATAAGCTTTTTGACATACGGGTCGCGGTAGCGCGCTTCGGTCTCGAACTGGCCGCCCCAGAAGGTTTCGGGGTAGGATTTGAAAATGGGGAAATAATAATGCCCTTCGAACTTGACCAGCAGCGGGTGGTCGTTGGCCACGAAATTGGCGCACAGCGTGACGCCGAACAGGGCCAGAAATATCCACAAAGACCAGAATCCGCGCCGGTTGGCCTTGAAATTGGCCCAGCGGCGGCGATTGATCGGCGACCATGTGCGGGGTAAAAGGGACATTGCCTATGCTAGTTCTCTTGTGCTTGGGCGAACAAGACTTTATGTTCGTTTTCCCGATTTTCCGCAACTGCGAGTCGCCATGACCGAATACAGCATCTTTGACGAGATCAAGGAAGACCTCGAACGCCAGAGGCTCGAAGCCTTATGGAAAAAATACGGCGTTTTCGTGATCGCCGCCGCGCTGGCGGTCGTGATCGGCACGGCGGGTTCGTCGGTCTATCACAACTGGAAAACGAGCCGCGACCTCAAGCTGACCGGGGCCTATCTTTCCGCGTCCGACGAAGGCGCGAACCCGGCCAAGGACATCGCCGCGCTGCAGGAATTCGCCGACGCGCACCCCGGCACCAACCTGTCCGCTTTCGCGCTTTTGCGCGCGGGCGCCTTCGCCTATGACAACGGCGACATGGCCAAGGCGGTCAAGCTGTTCGACGAAGCCGCAACCGACGGCAAGGCCGACAATGCGTTCCGCCAGCTCGGCACGCTGTTGTCGGTGCAGGCGCAGATGGACAAAGGAGATCCGGCGGCGCTTGCGGCGCGGTTACAGCCTTTAACGGCAAAGAATGGCACGTGGCGTTACGCAGCGACGGAGGCGCAAGCCTATCTGGCGCTGCGCGCGGGCGACACGGCCAAAGCCGAGAAAATCTTCACCGGTCTGGCGCAGGACGAGCGCGCGCCGCGCAAGATGAGCGAGCGCGCCGCCGACATTCTCCGCAGCCTGAACTGAATATAAAAGGCACAGGGCGATGAACAAGAACCTGACCCGGATCGTCACGCTGGCTGCGCTGGTCGCGCTTGCCGCCTGCGCCGACAGCGGCAACAAAATCGGCAGCACGGTCAAGGGCAAGCGCGTCGCCGTGATGCCCGCGCCGCAAGCCTTGCAGGCCGACGCGTCGCTGCAGGACAGGAAGCCCGACCTGCCGCCGATGCTGGTCAACTTTTCGTGGCCGCAGGCGGGCTATGACGCGAACCATGTCATGCCGTATGTCGAATTTTCGCAGCACCCGAAAATCGTATGGGAGCAAAGCGTCGGCGAAGGGTCGGATTCGGATTACAAGCTTCTGGCCCACCCGGTCGCCGACCGGGGCAGCGTCTATACGATGGATTCGCAAGGGCTGGTCACGGCTTTCGACGCCAAAAGCGGCAATCAGGAATGGCAGTTCGACACGACGCCGCAGGATGCCGACAACCCGGCTATTGGCGGCGGCGTATCGGTCGATGGCGGCGTCGTTTACGCGACCACGGGGTTCGGCGACGTCTTCGCGCTCGACGCGAAAACGGGCAAGGTCAAATGGCGCAGTCGTCTGCACAAGCCGTTGCGCGACGCGGCGTCGGTTGCCAACGGCATCGTCTATGTCGTCAGCATCGACAACGACCTGAGCGCCCTGTCCGCCGCCAGTGGTAGCGTGCTGTGGCAGCATGCCGGGGTTACGGAAAGCGCGACGCTGATGGGCGAAGCCAGCCCGGCAGCGCAGTTCGACAATGTCGTCGTCGCCTATAATTCGGGCGAGGTTTACGATCTACGCGCGCAGAACGGGCGCGCCTTGTGGAACTATTCGCTCGCCATCCCCAAGCAGATGGGGGCGCTGCCTGCCATCGCGGACATTCGCGGCCTTCCGGTCGTCGACCACAATGTCGTTTATGCGATCAGCCATGACGGCGCGATGGTCGCGCTCGACCAGCGCACCGGCGGCAGGATATGGGAAGCGGATGTCGGCGGCATCAATACGCCCGTGATCGCGGGCGATGCGGTTTTCGTCTATGGCGGCGATCATCAGCTGATGGCGCTTGAAAAAGACAGCGGCCGCATCATGTGGGTCAAGCATCTGGCCAAACGCGCCGACCCGGCGGACAAGGATTCCGCCCGCGTGACCTGGGCGGGCCCGCTTGCCGCCGGCGGCAATTTGTGGATGGTCAATTCGCAAGGCACGCTCGCGGCCTTTTCGCCCGAAGACGGCAGCCCGCGCGACAGCGTCGATCTGGGCGAACCCGTTTATGTGTCGCCCATCGTCGTGAACCGCACGATGTATGTCGTGACCGACGACGGTAATTTAATTGCGTTAAGATAACCCCATGGCATTCACGATCGTCATCGCAGGCCGGCCCAATGTCGGGAAGTCGACCTTGTTCAACCGTTTCGTCGGCAAGAAAATGGCTATCGTCGACGACACGCCGGGCGTGACGCGCGACTGGCGCGAGGGCGATGGGCATCTGTTCGATATGCGTTTTCGCGTCATCGACACCGCCGGGCTGGAGGATATGCGCGCCAAGGGCAGCGTCGCCGCGCGCACCGCGCAACAGACGAAAAAGGCTCTGGCGCAGGCGAATGCCGTCCTGTTCGTCGTCGATGCGCGCGCCGGGCTGACTTCCGAAGACACCGCCATCGCACGCGAACTTCGTAAAACCGGGAAGCCGATCCTGTTGCTCGCCAACAAATGCGAGGGCGCGGTTCTGCCCGCCGCGATGGATGAAACCGTATCGCTCGGCTTCGGCGAGCCGATCCCCGTTTCGGCTTCGCACGGCGACGGGATGATGGATGTCTATGAAGCCCTATCGAAACTTGAACCCGAAGACGGCGACGAGCAGGAAGAGGAAGAAAAACGCCTGATCGTTGCGGTCGTCGGGCGGCCCAACGCGGGCAAATCGACGCTGATCAACAAGCTGATCGGCGAGGAACGGATGCTGACCGGGCCGGAGCCGGGATTGACCCGCGATTCCGTGCCCATCCCTTATGCCTATAACGATCAGCCGATCCGCCTTGTCGATACCGCCGGGATGCGCAGGCGCGCGCGGGTGAGCG
>JAGWKW010000281.1 GCA_028865155.1 Alphaproteobacteria bacterium | reverse complement strand
CAAAAGGTAATTACGCACCGCTTCGGGCAGATAGCCGCGGTCGCGGTAATCGCCAACGGCGGGCGCGCCGTGGCGTTTGGACAGCTTCGCGCCGTCCGGCCCCAGAATCATCGGCAGATGGGCGAAAGTCGGGATGTCCCAGCCCATCGCCTTGTAAATCTGCACTTGCCGGAACGTGTTGGTCATGTGGTCGTCGCCGCGGATGACATGGGTGATGCCCATATCGTGATCGTCGACGACGACGGCGTGCATATAGGTCGGCGTGCCGTCGGCACGCAGCAATACCATATCGTCGAGCTGGCTGTTCTGCACCGTAATCGTTCCCATGACGGCGTCGTGAATGGTCGTTTCGCCCGTCTGCGGCGCTTTTAATCGGATAACTGGCGCAACATCTTTCGGTGCATCTGACGCAGGCCGGTCGCGCCACCGCCCGTCATAGCGCATCGGCAACCCTTTTTCTTTTTGTTCGGCACGCATCGCCTCCAGCTCTTCCGGCGAGGTATAGCAATAATAGGCCGTGCCGTTTTCAAGCATCTGCCGCGCAACGGCGGCATGGCGTTCGCGCTGCTCGTACTGCGAATAATAATTGCGGCCGCCGTAATCCTTGTTGTCCCAGTCGAGGCCGAGCCAGAGCATGCCGTCCAAAATCGTCTGCACCGATTCCGGAGTCGAACGCGCGCGGTCGGTATCCTCGACACGCAGCAAAAATTTGCCGCCATGATGCTTGGCGAACAGCCAGCAGAACAGCGCGGTGCGGACGCTGCCGATATGCAAATAGCCGGTTGGCGACGGCGCGAAACGGGTAACAACTTGCGGCATGGAAACAACCCAGGATTGTGCTAGAAAGATAAACCGTCGAACTTTAGTCATTTCCTTCCCGCCCGTGAACCCCTTTCGCACGATCGCCCTGAATTTCGAGCGCGAACAGGCCCGCCTGTCCTATTGGCTGCCGGTCGCGCTGGCGGCGGGGATCGTCTGCTATTTCACCTTGCCCACCGAACCGCCAAGCTGGACGATGGCTTTGCCGCTCGCTGCCGGGCTGGCGGCATGGCTGATGCGGTACAGATCGTGGCCTCTGGCGGTCGCTTTGTTCGCGGTTGCAACGATGGCTTTGGGTTTTGCCGCCGCGCAGATCGAAACCCGCCTTAACCAAAACCCGATGCTGACCCGGCTTTACCTGCCCACCGGCATTCAGGGCCGCGTCGCAATGGCCGAGATCATGCCGGATGGCGTCCGGTTGACATTGACGCATCCGCGCATCCGGAAAATCCCGCCCGACCGGATGCCTGAAAA
This sequence comes from Alphaproteobacteria bacterium, assembly GCA_028865155.1. Classification (GTDB taxonomy): domain Bacteria; phylum Pseudomonadota; class Alphaproteobacteria; order UBA9219; family UBA9219; genus CAIXLI01. The sequence continues at coordinate 310 of JAGWKW010000281.1, read as the reverse complement.
AATCCGTATCAAATTTCCCGGCCTGACTTTCGCCGACATGCCGCCCACCGGCTCGGATATAGATTTCTATGGACAGGTCGGCGGATTCAGCGGACCTGTCGCACCGCATGCCACCGATTTCCGCCGCTTGGCCTATTTCCGGCATCTGGGCGGATTGGGATGGAGCTATACGCCGCCCAAAATCCTTGATCCCGCGCCGCCGGTTCTGTCATGGGGCGAACGGTTCGACATGATTTTCGAGCGCGCACGGCTTGCCTTGGCGCATGACGTCTATCGACATTTGTCGGGCGATGTCGCGGCAATGACCGCC
>JAGWKW010000280.1 GCA_028865155.1 Alphaproteobacteria bacterium | reverse complement strand
TCTCGGAATCGAAATGCCCGATATTGCAGACGATGGCGCGATCCTTCATGACCCGCATGTGGTCGAGCGTGATGACATCGACATTCCCCGTCGCCGTCACGAAAATATCCCCCAACGGCGCAGCCTGCTCCATCGTCACGACCTGATAACCTTCCATTGCGGCCTGCAGCGCGTTGATCGGGTCGATTTCCGTAACCATGACGCGCGCGCCCGCGCTGCGCAGCGACGCGGCCGAGCCTTTGCCGACATCGCCGTACCCGGCGACGACGGCGACCTTGCCCGCCATCATCACGTCGGTGGCGCGGCGAACCCCGTCGACCAGGCTTTCACGGCAGCCATACAGATTGTCGAATTTCGATTTCGTCACGCTGTCATTGACGTTGAAGGCGGGGATTTTAAGCTTCCCTTTTTCCATCATCTCGTACAGACGATGAACGCCGGTCGTGGTTTCCTCGGACACGCCGCGCACATCCTTCAACAGTTCGGGATATTTTTCGTGCATCCGCAGCGTCAGATCGCCGCCGTCGTCGAGCAGCATATTGGGCCGCCAGCCTTCCGCGCCTGTAATCGTCTGGTCGACGCACCACCAGTAATCTTCTTCGCTTAACCCCTTCCACGCGAAAACAGGAACGCCGCTCGCAGCAATCGCGGCGGCGGCATGATCCTGCGTCGAGAAAATGTTGCAGGACGACCAGCGCACTTCGGCGCCGAGCGCAACCAGCGTTTCGATCAGCACGGCGGTCTGGATCGTCATATGCAAACAGCCCGCGATGCGCGCGCCCTTCAATGGCTGGCCGGGGCCATACTCCTCGCGCACGGCCATCAATCCCGGCATCTCGGTTTCGGCGATCGCGATTTCCTTGCGTCCCCAATCGGCCAGCGCAATATCCTTGACCTTGTAATCGGAAGTTACGGCGGCGAGCTGGGGCATGGGAAACCTCGAAGAAAGGAGAAAAGACCCCCCGTTCTTAGGCTTCGACCAGCTTCAAGGTCAAGCATTTCGCGCCGCCGCCCGCCTTCATGAATTCGGATAATGGCGTCAAAACAGGCGTAAAACCGGCACGTTTCAGGCGGTTTTGCAAAGCTTCCGACGCGCCGTTCATGAAAACATGCCCGTCCAGATCGACGGCGTTGCAGCAGAATTGCAGCGCGTCTGCTTCCTCGACCGCGATACGTCCGTCTGCAGCCACATGCGTTTCGATCAACGCGCGCGAAACGTCATCGAACGCCTGCGGAAAATAAAGCATATAGCCGTTCGCAAGCGGACACAGGCAGGTATCGAGATGATAAAAACGCGGATCGACCAGATTCAGCGCCGCCGTTTTCACGCCCAGCATTTTTTCAAGCAAGGCCGGAACGGACGCATGCGACCGGAACCCATGCCCGACCCACAGCAATTCCTGCCCGCGATCGAACAGCGCATCGCCCGCGCCTTCGAACGGCACATCCTGCGGCCAGTCGACGATGTCGAACCCGTTTTGCGAAAACCACTCATGGTCGAATTTTTCCTCGCCCTGCCTTTCGACCGTGCGGAACCGGCTCACAACCGCCTTCTTGCCCAGCACCAGCCCGGCATTGGCGGTAAAGACGATGTCGGGCAGGCCT
>JAGWKW010000279.1 GCA_028865155.1 Alphaproteobacteria bacterium | reverse complement strand
TGATCCATAACGACTTGCTGCCGTCCTTGTATCGTTCGGGACGGCGGCGATCGACGCCGTGCGGAAAACGGTTGGCGGCAGCGGCGATCTCGCGCCCTTTGGCATCGACCAGCACCGCGCCGACGCGCACGCTCGGGTGCGGGCTGCCGCCCTTGCTGACAGGAAGCGCAGCGACGGCTTCGGCCCGGTCGAGCCATTTCTGATGGTCAAGCCACGCATCGTGCCGCCTTGCCTGCGCCGTCGTTTTCGTAGCGGAAATTTTCGTTTTCCTTGTTTTTATCTTTGCCATGCTTTTTATCATGAACCGTTCCGCAAGAGGGACTCCCTCTCCCCCTGCGGGAGAGGGCGGAAAAACTTAGGGTTAGATGAGCGGCAGCGAGACTAACCCTTAGTTTTTCCGGGTGAGGGGTCGCAAACCCACAACGCAGCCCCCTTCCACCCCCGATTTTTACTCACTTTCTTTACCAATAGATTAAAATTGGTTGCATGGGCCAAAAGTGATAAAACGCGCCTATGAAAAACAGCACAGCCAAAACAAAACCCCAAGCGAAACCGATGAGCGAAACCGAAATCCTGTCCGCTGCCGCGCATGTCCTGACCGCCGAAGGCGATGCGCTCAAGGCGCTGGCCGCATCGCTGAACGGCACATTCGTCCGCGCCGCCGAAACGCTGCTGGCCTGCAAAGGGCGCGTCATCGTCACAGGCATGGGCAAATCGGGCCATGTCGCGCGCAAGATCGCAGCGACTTTGGCATCGACGGGCACACCCGCGCATTTCGTCCATCCGGGCGAGGCGAGCCATGGCGATCTTGGCATGATCACGCGCGACGACGCGGTCGTCGCCTTGTCCAATTCGGGCGAAGCGCCCGAACTTGCCGATTTAATCCACTACACCCGTCGTTTTTCGATCCCGCTTATCGCGATCACGAGCCGCGCGCAAAGCTCGCTCGGCAGCGCCGCCGACATCTGCGTCCAGCTTCCATCCGAACCCGAAGTCTGCCCAATGGGCCTTGCGCCCACGACATCGACGACGATGATGCTCGCACTTGGCGATGCGCTGGCCGTCGCGATCATGGAAAGCAAAGGTTTCACGGCCGAGGATTTCCGCAATTTCCATCCTGGCGGCAAACTCGGCAAAACGCTGCTGCGTGTGCGCGAGATCATGCGCGGCGCGGGCGAGCTTCCGCTTGTCGCCGAAACCGACTCGATGAAAGACGTTCTGGTCGTGATGACGCAAAAAAGTCTCGGCTGCGCAGGGATTATCGACGCGCGCGGACAACTGGCCGGCATCATCACCGACGGCGATTTGCGCCGCCATTTGCAAGACGAGAATTTCCTGAAACATCGGGCATCCGAAGTCATGACCGAAAATCCGACCACGGTCGAACCGCAAATCCTCGCTGCCGAAGCGCTTAAAATTCTCAACGAAAAAACGCGCACGCAGCTTTTCGTCGTCGAAAACGGCAAGCCGGTCGGCGTCCTGCATATCCACGACCTTCTCCGCGCCGGCATCGCCTAGTATGATACGCTAGTACGATGCGGTTGCGGCGCGAAGGGGGATTCCCTCTCCCCCGCGAGGGGGAGAGGGCAGAAAAACTTAGGGTTAGATT
>JAGWKW010000278.1 GCA_028865155.1 Alphaproteobacteria bacterium | reverse complement strand
GCGCGGCCGTCGCGGAAATCGAGCTTATCGATCACGCCGGCATCTTCGAGCAGCCGCATCGTCCGGTATACTGTGGCGATGCTTATTTTCGGGTCGATTTTGACCGAGCGGCGGTAAATCTCCTCGACGTCGGGATGGTCGGCAGCTGTGGAAAGGACCTGGCTTATGACCCGCCTTTGTTCGGTCATTTTGAGGCCGCGTTCGGTACATAGTTTTTCGATGCGTGAAATCATGCCCCAAAATAGCGTGACAAGCGCCGCCTGTCACGCCTCTTGCCATCCCAAGCGCCTTTGCTTATGAAGATCGGAAATCCAACGGAGTTCCTTATATGCCCTACGTCGTTACCGAAGCCTGCATCCGCTGCAAATACATGGATTGCGTCGAAGTCTGCCCCGTCGATTGCTTTTACGAAGGCGAAAATATGCTCGTCATCAGCCCCGACGAGTGTATCGATTGCGGCGTATGCGAGCCCGAATGCCCGGCGGAAGCGATCATTTCCGACACGGATAAAGAGGCCGAGAAATGGCTTGAAATCAACCGCGACTATGCAGCCAAATGGCCCAACATCACGCGCAAGAAAGACGCGCCCGAAGATGCCGATGACTGGAAGGGCAAGCCAGACAAGTTCAAAACCCAATTCAGCGACAAGCCCGGATAACCATTTGAAGTTATGGATATCAACCCGCAGTACACCCACTGGTTGATTTTCGTTAATTTTATAGTTAACAAAAGAATGGGCTGCGAATCATCTAATGCATTGATATATATATGATAACAAAGATTGTTGCGCGAAAGTTTTGTAATATTGCCTAATAAATGGTATATAAATGCCTGTACGGGGCAATCCTTCGAAACAACAGAGAACATAATCGCGGCATTGATAAAAAACGGGAATATCCCAAATGCCGGATCGGTTGCCGTTGTTTCGTCAAGATGATGTGTAAGGATGCATTAACCAATAAGCAGCAACAAAAGGGTGACGCATGGCCGAGAAGCTTGAGTTCAAAAAAGGTGATTTCGTTGTTTATCCCGCGCATGGCGTGGGCCGCGTCGAAAGCATCGATTCTTTTAGCGTGTCCGGGCAGGACGTCATGCTCTACTCGATCGCGTTCGAGCAGGATCGCATGCGCCTCAAGGTTCCCGTCGCCAAGGCCAAGGCTTCGGGCCTGCGCCGCCTGTCGTCGCGCGACCGGATCAAGGAAGCTCTTTCGACGCTACAGGGCCGTTCCAAGGTTCGCCGCGTGATGTGGAGCCGCCGCGCCCAGGAATATGAATCGAAGATCAATTCGGGCGATCCGGTCTCGATCGCGGAAGTCGTCCGCGATCTGCATCGCGGCACCGATCAGCCGGAACAGTCCTACAGCGAACGCCAGATCTATCAGGCGGCGCTGGAGCGTCTGGCCCGCGAACTGGCGGCGGTCGAAAAGATCGATCAGGACAAGGCGACGGCCAAGCTCGAAACCGTCCTGACCAAGGAACGCGAAAAGAAAGCAGCCTGATACCCCCAAAGGTATCGATAAAATGGGCGGAACCTTCGGGTTCCGCCTTTTTTATGTTTTTTAGAAGGGCACGACCATATCGACTGCTGGCGTGAAGGACGTATTGTCCCGGCCGTTATTGAAAGGCTTGCTTCCGTTCAGCGAGT
>JAGWKW010000277.1 GCA_028865155.1 Alphaproteobacteria bacterium | reverse complement strand
CGTGATCGGCCGCCCGCGCATCGAGCCCGAATTGTCGATCAGCAATGTCACGACCGTGTCGCGGAAATCCATCGGCTTTTCGCGCTTGTAGGACAAGGCGTGGGTCGGCGACACGATCACGCGCGCAAGCCGCGACGCGTCGAGCAACCCTTCTTCGAGGTCGAATTCCCAATGCCGCGCCTGCTGCGCCATCAGCCGCCTTTGCAAACGATTGGCAAGCCGCGCGACCAGCGCCTGCATCGGCCCGACCTGCCGGTCGAGCATCGTGCGCAGCCGTGTCAGTTCGTCGGCGCGACACAGATCGGATGCGGTCACAATCTCGTCGAACTGCACCGTAAACGCGCGATAGGTCGTAACCGGCCCGGCATCGGCATCTTCGGCGCGCGCGCCGCCATTTTCGACCGGCGTATCGCCGTCTTCGGCCACCATGTCGATGTCAGGCGCGGCATCGCCGATTTTGCCGCCTTCTTCGGTATCGTCTTCGGGATTTTGTTCGCCCTGATCCTGCGCGGCACCGCCTTCCTGCGCGTCGGGCTGTTCGTCCTGCTGGCCTTCCTGTTCGGCGGGTGTCGCTTTCTTCTCACCCTCCTCGCCTGCATCTTCTTCGATCTGGCCGTCATTGCCCAGATCGCCGATCAGGCGCAACGCTTCGGCGGCATAGGCTTTCTGATCGCCGATCAGCGCCGCGAGTTTTTCCCAATGCGCTGCACCACGCGTTTCGGCCAAAGGCCGCACATAGGCCGCCGCGCGCGACGCGTCGGACGGTAATATATGGCCGGTCAGTTTTTCCCATGCCAGCGCGTGCAGCCCATGTGCCGTGCCAATATCTTCGCTGCGGCATTCTGCATCGAGCATGGCGGCGATATTCTGCGCCACGCCTTTCATGGCCCGCGCGCCCAGCGCTTCGCACCGCGCGCGTTCCAGCGCGTCGAAGGCCGCGCGCGCATCGCCTTCCTGAGGCGCGCGCGCCGCATGAAGCCGCGCATTATGGTGACGCAAGCGCAAGGCAGCCGCGTCAGCAAAACCGCGCGAGGCATCGCGCGCCGCCATGTCCAGCTTCGGCGGCGGTTCGGGCAAGGCGATGCGGTTATCGCCGTCCTGTCCGGGCAGGGCGGAAAACCCGACTTCAAGCGCAGGCTTTTCGCCGATCGCCTTGACGGCGATCGCGGTTGCGCGCTTGAACGCATCGGTCGAAAGATTTTCTGTTTGGTTTTCTTGCATTTACAAAACCCACTATGCCGCCGCTTGACAATCTCTTCAATGCTTTCCATGTAACACGGGTCTGTTCCGCGTTCCCCCCGAAAGGATACCTCCATGCTCGAAGCGCTCGGCTATGCCGCCCCTTCCGCCAAGGCGCCCATTGCCCCGTTCAAGTTCGAACGCCGCGAACCGCGCGACCACGATGTCGTCATCGACATCAAATACTGCGGCATCTGCCATTCCGACATCCATCAGGCGCGCGACGAATGGGGCGGCTCGATCTTCCCGATGGTTCCGGGCCACGAAATTACGGGCATCGTGTCGCGAGTCGGCGCGAAAGTCACCCAATACAAGGTGGGCGACAAGGTCGGGGTCGGCTGCATGGTCGATTCCTGCCGCACCTGCCCGCAATGCACTCAAGGGCTGGAGCAGTTCTGCGCCGGGCCTGTC
>JAGWKW010000053.1 GCA_028865155.1 Alphaproteobacteria bacterium | reverse complement strand
CGTGGCTTACGATTTCCGCGCTTTGGCATCGGGGCAAAGTTTAGGTTCGGCACAGGATGTCGTGTTCGCTTATGGCATGAAGACGCTGTGTCCCTTTTCACCGGCGCAAGTGACGGGCGCGCGCGTATCCGGCACGGGCAGCGATTTGGTTTTGACATGGGTGCGGCGCGCACGGCTCAATGCCGAATGGGTCGATTATATCGATGTGCCGTTGGACGAACCGGAAGAATTATATGAAGCCGACATCATGAACGGGTCGGCGGTTGTTCGCGTTTTTACCGGATTGACCGCGCCGACGGTCACCTATACGGCGGCGCAGCAAACGATCGATTGGGGCGCGAGCATCCCAGCGACTTTCACCGTCAACATCTATCAAATCAGTTCGCGCTACGGCAACGGCGCTGCGGCAGTGGCGGTCATATAAGAAAAGGAACAGACGATGACATCATCCCCCAATCTTGCGCTTTCCTATATCGCGTCGTCGCAGGCGCAGAAGGAAGTCACGCATAACGCGGCGCTCAACGACATCGATTTTCTTGCCAAGACATCCGTGATCGACACGGTCTTGGCGACGCCGCCGTCCTCGCCCGCGACCGGCGATACTTACATTGTCGCGGCTTCGCCGACCGGCGCGTGGTCGGGCGCGTCGGGCGCGATTGCCGGTTATTATGGCGGCTGGTCTTTGAAAATGCCGCAGGCGGGATGGACGGCGTGGGCACGCAATACGAACCGGATGATGTATTACGATGGGTCGGCCTGGGCGTTGCTCGATACGCCGAAAATCGATGCGACCGCGACATGGAATCCCGGAACGATTGCGGCGGGCGCGGGCGCGACATCGGCAGCGTTGACGGTGACGGGCGCGGCGCTGGGCGATTTTGCGATGGTCGCAGCACCTTATGATCTGCAAGGCGTGCAGGCTACCGCTTATGTCGATGCGGCGAATGCGGCGGTTATTCGTTTGGATAATCTGACCGGCGCTGCCGTGACGCTTGCGTCGGGGACGTGGCGCGTGCGCGTCGTGAAGGCATAGAGAATACGGCTTGCGCCGACCCCCTCCCCAACCCTCCCCACAAGGGGGAGGGAATACCGCACCTCTTGTTGCACGGTTGTTTTGTTTCGGTCGAAAAGAACAACGGAGCAACAAGAGCAATGGCGTTCCCTCCCCCTTGTGGGGAGGGTTAGGGAGGGGGGTGCGAAGCATATGAAATGGATAGAAAGCGTAAAACGCAAAGAGACATACATGGACATAACATTGGACGCGGTTTTTCCGCGCCGTATCGATCAGGCGGGGATCGACCTGATCAAGGAATTCGAAGGGCTGCATCTGACGCCTTATTTGTGCCCCGGCAAGATATGGACGATCGGTTACGGCCATACGCGCACGGTGCGCGCGGGGATGCATATTACGGAAATGCAGGCCGAAACGCTGCTGGATGAGGATTTGCGGCTGTACGAACGCGCGGTGATGCGGCTCGTCGCCGTGCCTTTGACCGACAACCAGTTTTCGGCGCTGGTCTGTTTCGTGTTCAATGTCGGGATCGCGAATTTCGAATCCTCGACGCTTTTGAAACTGCTCAATCGCGGCTGGTACGAACAGGTGCCCGCGCAGCTGATGCGCTGGAACCGCGCCAATGGCGAAGTGTGGGGCGGGCTGGCGCGCCGCCGCGCGGCGGAAGGGCGTTTATGGAACAAGGGATGACGGATTTTCTGAAAAAGACGCTCGATAAATATCGCGACACGCCTTTTGCCGCGCTATCGCCCGCGCAGCAGGCCGATTATCTGGGCGCGATTGCGCGGCGCGGGGCGGAGGATGCGTTGAAAGCGCTGGGGCTGGCGGATGAAAATGCCGCCGCCGATATTCGCGACATTCGCGATTTGTTGCGCGGGTTGCGGGTGATGAAGCGCGCGGCGTGGGCCGCCGTTTTTACCGCTTTCGGGCGCATGATCGGCTGGGCCGCGGTGCTGGCTTTGGCGGCTTTGTTTTTGAACGGCAAGCGCGCGCATGAATTCGCGGCGATGATCGGTTTTTAAGATGAAGGATTTTTGGGCGCGGCTTGTCGACAGCAGCGACAGGCGGGTCGAGGCGCATCTGGTTCTGCTGTGCCTTGGCGTCGCCGCGTTCGTCGCGCTCGCGGTTTATCACACGGTTGTGCTGAAGCGGGTGTTCGATCCCGAATCTTACGGGCAGGGGCTGGGCGCGTTGCTTGCGGGCGGCGGCGCAGCGTCGTGGGGGCAGGGGTTGCAGAGAAAAGCGGAAGGTGGCGATGACGCTCCTCAATAAAATCATTTTCGGCGTTACGGCGGCGTTGTTGCTGATTACGGGCGGTGCGGTTGTTTGGCTTCTGCTTGTCAATGCGCATGTGAAGATGGAACTTGCGCAGGCGCAGGCCGACGACGGGATATGCCGCCTTGCCAATGGCGATTTCGCGGACAAGGTCGTGCGGCAGAATGCCGCCGTGGCGCAGATGGAACAAGCATCTGTTGCGCAGAGCAAGCAGGCGCAGGTGCGCGAAGCGGCGGCACGGAAGGCGAAAATTTTTTACGAAAAGCGGGCGCGTGAAATCGCGGCATGGCAGGAAAAAGGCGACGCGTGCAAAGCGGCCGATAAATTGTTCGATGATTATCTGGCAGGCATAAAATGAGACGCACGATTTTTTGCAGGAAAATATCTTCTGTCATTTCTTTTGGCGCGGCGCGCTGGATTCCGGGTTCGGTTTTCCTGACGGAAAACCGCCCCGGAATGACGGCGGTTGGGGCGCTTCAAAAAATTGTAAACAGGTTCTTGTGTTTTTTGCTGATTGATTGCCTGCTTGCCGGATGCGCCGCGTCTGCGCCGGTTTTGAAACCGGTCGAGGTCGACATTCCCGTTGCCGTGCCGTGCAAAGCGGATGCGCCGCGCGCGCCGGATTTCGCGTTATCGCATGTCGGGGCGGCGGACGACGTGTTCGCCAAAACCCGCGCCGCTTTGACGGAAATCGATCAACGCAAGGGATACGAGGCCGCGCTTCGCGCGCAAGCGGAAACCTGCCATTCATGAAAACCGGAGAGGAAATATGACAATCAAGGATACGGTTTCCAATGCGCTCGACACCGTCACGGCGACGATTGCTTCTAGTGCGACGACGTCCGGGACATGCAGCCTCGGCGGGTTGCGTTTGTTCGGCATGATTACGCCCGCCGCGCTGACCGGGACGGCGTTGACGATTCTGGCTTCGGCGGACGGGGTGAATTTCGCGCCGCTTTACGACATCACCGGGGCGCAAGTTTCGATTGCGGCAGCGCCTTCGCGTTATATCGCGCTCGACCCGGTTTTGTATGCCGCGCTGCCTTATGTGAAACTGGTGTCAAACGCGGCCGAGGCGGCGGCCCGCGACATCACGCTCGTGCTGCGCGACGTATGACGATGGATCTGTTGCTGTTACGCAAGCGTGCGGCGGGCGGGTTCGCGCTCGATTTCACCGGGGACGTATTGCCTGCTGGCGCAAGTTTCGCACGCGCGTCGCAGGCCAGTTATTTCGACGCGTCCGGTGTTCTGCAAATCGCGGCAAACGGCACGGCGCGTTTCGACCATGATCCAATTACATTGGCATCGCGTGGCATTCTGATCGAACCGGCAGCGACCAATCTTGTTTTATATTCGCAAAATTTCTCCAACGCCGGCTGGATCGCGGCCAGCAAGGGCGCAAATGTGACGTCGCCGGACGGAACCGGCGACGGCATGGGCGTGACGATAGGTTCGGGCACAAGTTCGTCCGCTTTTATCCGGCAGAATGTCGCCGGATGGACGGCGGGAACGACGGGAACCATGTCGGCCTGGGTGCGGCAGAGCGCGAGCGGCGCGGCTGCCGACACGCGGCTTACGACGAACAATCAAAGCGCGTGGAATACCGGGATTTCTGGGCGTTTTGCCTTGTCGTCTTCGTGGGCGCGGCTTTCGCTGTCCGGCGATCTTGTTGCCACATCGGGGATTTCGCTTTCGCTTTTGATCGGCGCGCTCGATGCGACGGGTGCGAATGACGCGACCTGTCAGGGCAAAATCGATATTTTCGGGGTTCAGGCGGAAACGGGCGCTGTGGCGACGTCTTATATTCCCGCCACATCTGCATCCGCATCACGCGCGGCGGACGCGCTTTCTTTCACCATTCCCGCCGGGATCGGGCATTTGATTTACACGTTCGATGACGGCAGCACGGAAGAGGTTGCGGTCGGCGCAGGCAGTTATACCGTGCCGACGAATTTGAACCGCGCGTGGATTAAAATGATTACAGGTGCGGTTTAGGATTTCTTTTTCCGGGAACATATCTTCTGGTAGTTCTTCCGGTGCGGTGCGCTGGATTCCGGGCTCGGTTTTTCTGACGGAAAACCGCCCCGGAATGACAATTTATTGGTGGCGACGAAGTAGGATTCTTAAGCGTTGCGGAACGAATTGGCCGGATAGGTGCCGAGGATTTTGACTTCGTGCGCGAAGAAAGCCAGCTCTTCGAGCGCGAGGCGCATCGGCGTCTGTTCGGGCCGTCCTTCGACATCGACATAGAATTGCGCCGCCGTGAAGGAACCGTCGACCAGATAGCTTTCGAGCTTGGTGATATTGACGCCGTTGGTCGCGAAGCCGCCCAGCGCCTTGTAAAGCGCGGCCGGAACCGAGCGCACGCGGAAGACGAGCGTCGTGACACAGGGCGTGTCGGGCGTAAGCGTTGCCGGTGTTTTCGACAGGATGAGAAAGCGCGTCGTGTTGTCGGCTCCGTCGGCGATGTCCGCAGCGAGGCTTTCGAGGCCATAGATTTTCCCCGCCAGTTCCGATGCGATTGCGGCCACGGATTTGTCGCCGCGTTTGCTCACTTCCTCCGCCGCGCCTGCCGTATCGGCATGGATCACCGGCTTGATATTGCGTTTCCGCAGCCATTTGCGGCATTGCGCCAGCGCTTGAACATGGCTTTCGACGCTTGTGATGTCTTCGATCCGCGCGCCCGGAACGGCGAGCAGATGATGGCGGATCGGCTGGTAATGTTCCCCGATGATGGTAAGCCCGCCTTCGGGCAGCAGATGATGCACATCGGCGACGCGGCCCGCGACCGAATTTTCGACCGGGATCATCGCCAGATCGGCGCGGCTTTCGCGCACGGCGGCAAAGGCGTCTTCGAACGAAAAGCAGGGCAGGGTTTCGCAGTCTTTGTAAACCGCGCGGCATGCCATGTCCGAATTCGCGCCCGGCGCGCCCTGAAATGCGATTTTATGCGTCATTGTCGTTCCGTTTCCCGCCTGTTTCTTCTTTTCTATAGCCTTCCCCTTCGGCATCCGGCAAGGGCAATAACCCGCTTCCGATCCTGTTGCGCCAGCGCCTGAGCCGCCGCCGTGCCACGGGCGACGGCGCTTGAAGGTGGGCAAAGAACTGCTGCGCGCAGGCTTTCCACGAGAATTTTTCTGCAAAAGCGCGCGGGACGTCCGGCGTCGCGGGAAGCTTCAGGGCCGCATCGACGGCTTGCTGGAGATTTTCGTTCAGCACGGCGAAGTTTGTGCAAGAAGGGTCGGCGAAAATATCCGACGGCCCCGGCGCGGGAAAGGCCGCGATGCGCAGGCCTGACGCCGCCGCTTCAAGCAGGACGAGGCCGAACGTGTCGGTGCGCGACGGAAATACGAATAGGTCGGCGGCGGCGTAGGCGCGGGCGAGGTCTTCGCCTTTTTTCGCGCCGGGGAAATGCGCGTGCGGGCGGCTGCGCTTGAGCGCGTCGCGGTCGGGCCCGTCGCCGACGACGATAAGGCTGCCCGATGTGTCGAGGTCGAGAAAGGCGCGCAGGTTTTTTTCGACCGCGACGCGCCCGACATAAAGCAGGATTGGGCGCGGCAGATTTTGATACGCGGCGTCTTTCGCGCCGGGCTTGAACAGGGCCGTATCGACGCCGCGCGACCAATGGACGAGGCGGCGGAAGCGGCGGGCTTTGAGGTCGCGTTCGACCGACGCGGTTGCGACCATGACAGCGCCAGCGGGCGCGTGGAAACGGCGCAGAATGGCATAGGACAAGACGCGCACGGCGCGGGCGATGGCGCGCGGAACGCGCGCAGCGAGATATTCGGGAAACCGGGTATGGTAGGAAGTCGTGAAGGGCTTGCCCTGACGCAAACATAAACGGCGCGCTGCCCAGCCGAGCGGCCCTTCGGTCGCGATATGGATGAAGTCCGGCTGCCAGTCGCGGAAGATTTCGTCGAGTCGCGCATTGGCGAAAAATTCCAGCCTGATTTCGGGATAGAAGGGCGCGGCGACGGTGAAGAAACGCGAAGAGTCGGGGCCGGTGACACGGATGTCGTGGCCCATGGCTTCGAGTTCGCGCGCCGTCATTTCGAGCGTGCGCACCACGCCGTTGATTTGCGGCACCCAGGCGTCGGAAATGATCAGTATTTTCAAGCGGCGTGACCCCGGCGGCGGGAAAAGGTTAAAGCCTTGTTAGGGTTTTGATGCTAGCTTCGCAAGCATAATAGATAAACCCCAGGAAACACCATGCCGCACCGGAACGGACGCACACGCGGTTTCACGCTGATCGAGCTTGCCATCGTGCTGGGCGTCATGGGCGCAATCATTGCCGCGGTCTGGACCGCCGCGTCGCGCGCGACCGAGGCGCAGAAACAAAATACGGCGGTCGAGGAATTACAGACGGTGGCGCAGAATATCTTCGCGATCATGGAAGGGCGGACTTTTTCGATCACCGGCAATATCACATCCAGCATGATTTCGTCGCAGGCGATCCCTTCCGCTTTTCTCGATCCGTCATCGCCGACGACCAAGGCCATCAATCCGTGGGCGGGTGCGCTCGACGTCTATGAGGAAAGCCCGACGGTCTTTCGCGTTTCGTTTTACGATGTCAGCTATGGCGGCTGCCTGAAAGTGCTGCTCGAAGGAACGGCCTGCGAGGCCGGCCATTCGGGCTGCCCAACCAAGGTCTGGACCGACCGCGCCGCTTACAGCCAGTCGCCTTCGGCCACTGTCGGATGGGCGGTCATGAACGCGTCCGTGGCCGCGACTTTGTGCGGCCGCAACAGCTATAGCGGCGGCAACAACTCGGTCGAGTTCGATTATTCCTTACAATGAGCGCGGCAGGAGCGATTTGTAGAACGCGGTCCATTGCCGGGTCACCGCTTCGCGCGTGTAATCCTTGATATAGGCGGCATAGCCTTGCGCAATCATGCGGCGGCGCAGTTCTTCGTCGTCGAGCGTACGGCGTAGCGCGGAAGTGAGGGCCGGAACGTCGTCGATCGGCGCGAGCAGGCCCGTCACGCCGTCTTCGACATGCGCCGCTGGCCCTGCGCTTTTGCAGGCGACCAATGGAGTGCCTGCCGCCCAGGCTTCGAGAATGACGGTGCCGAACGGTTCGTAACGCGAAGGCAGGACGCAGATGTCGGCGGCGCGCAAAAGCGCGGCGCGGTCGGTGCGCCAGCCCAAGAAACGAACACGGTCGAGGATGCCGAGTTTTTGCGCGAGCATTTCGAGTTCGCGCCGCAACGGCCCGTCGCCCGCGAGCCAGGCGATGCAGTCGGGAAGCTGCGCCAGCGCCTGCAAAAATGTGTCGAGGCCTTTTTTCGGATGCAGGCGGGATAATGTGAGCAGGACTTTGGCTTCGCGCGGAGTGGCTAAGGTCGCACGGTCGACGGGCGGCATTGGCGCGACGTCCGGGAAGGTCGGGATGAAATGCGCGCGCGCGGAAGGCACGCCGTTCTTGACCATATGGGCGGCGATGTCGCGCGTCACGCCGACGAAATGCTCGCAGGATGCGAATTTCGACGGATCGTAATAGCCGCCGAACCAGCCGATGACGGGAATTTCTTTTTTGATGCCGTCCGGGACGAGGCTCGCCGCGCGGCGCATCCAGCAATGGATGATGTCAGGTTTTTCGCGTGCGATCAGGCGGCGCAACTTCCATTTCTGCCATGGGCGGAACGGGCAGGACAGGATTTTCGGCGCCAGGCGAAGCCCTGCGCGTTCCATTTCCGCGTAACGCGGGGCGCCGGCGCTCATCACGATGCATTGATCGATGCCTTCGCGGCGCAGGCTCAGCATCACGTCGGTCGAGTAGGTTTCGGCGCCGCCTTTGGCTTCGCTCGCCATGATGTGGAGGATACGCATCTTATACTGATAACCCTTTCGACCGAATGGATGCACCTCATCCT
>JAGWKW010000276.1 GCA_028865155.1 Alphaproteobacteria bacterium | reverse complement strand
CGACAAACAGAAATGGGGCGCCATTCACAGGCTGATGAACCCGGGCGCGCCTTCAGCTTCGGAACATCCGCGCCAGAACCGCGGCAAATCGAAAAAATACCGGCCCGGCGGCAAGCCTTTTCCCAAGCATAAGCGGATTAGCGGCAAATATACCGGCAAGAAAGCCCCGGCGGGGACGCAGGCCTAGAAACGCAGGGCCTTACGCTTCAGCCGCATCCTCGAAAACGCCGTCCGGGTTAAGAAGGCGCAGCCGCCCGCTGGCGATGGCGAACCATGCGCCGCGCAGGGTCAATTTGCCCGCCGCAACCCGTTTCGCGATCCACGGATAGGTCATTAGGTTGGCAAGGGACGTCTTGACCACCTCATGTTCGCAGCATTCCTGCCGTTGCGGCTCGTCGCAGGTCAGGGCGCGCTTGCGCGCGGCATCGGCAATCGCCATCCACGGCGTGATGAAATCGGGGGCATTCGGCGGCGCGCCCTCCAGCAAGGCCTTGACCCCGCCGCACAAGCCATGCCCCATAACGACGATTTGGGGGATTTCGAGAACCTGAACCCCGAATTCCAGCGCCGCGCTGGTGCCATGGCGCATGATGTCGGGTTCGTAGGGCGGAACCAGATTGGCGACATTGCGGACGATCAGCAATTCGCCCGGCGCGGCGTCGAAAATGCGCGAAGGGTCAAGACGGCTGTCGATGCAGGTGACGATCAGCGTATGCGGCTTCTGGCCTTCAATGGCCAGTTTTTCGTATAAACGCTTCTGTTCGGGCCAGTTCTGAGTACGGAACTGGCGGTAACCTTCGATAAGTTTTTGCATAGCCTCGGGTCAATGGCTGTTTCAGATAGGCCGCGGCCAAAGAAAGCGACCCCCAGTCATATCTAAGACCGAACAAGTCTTTTTTTCAATCCAGGCGATCATGCCGTGCCCTAATCCAGTGTGCTCCGGTAAAACTTCATCGCCAGCGCAGTAATGACGGCCATGAAAACAAACAAAGGCCACAAATCGGGCCAGATTTCGACGATGCCATTTCCTTTGAGCAGGATGCCGCGCACTATGCGGATGAAATAGGTCGCGGGGATTAAATCGCCCAAAAATTGCGCCCATTTCGGCATGCCCCAGAACGGGAACATATAGCCGGACAGAAGAACCGACGGCAGGATGATCATGAAAGACATCTGCATCGCCTGCATCTGGTTGCGCGCCGTCGCCGACAGGGCGAAGCCGAGCGCGAGGTTGCACATGATGAAGATCGTCAACGCCGCAGACAGAAGGGAAAGGCTGCCGATAATCGGCACGCCGAACATGAATTTCGCCGCCACGACGATGATGAAGGCCTGAACATAACCAATCAGGATATAGGGCGCGATCTTTCCGGCCATGATTTCGATGGGCCTGACCGGCATGGCGAGCAGATTTTCCATCGTGCCGCGTTCATGCTCGCGGGTCAGGGCCAGCGCCGTCATCATCACGCCCATCATGGTCAGAACGATGCCCATCAGGCCGGGCACGATGTTGTAGCGCGAAAACCCTTCCGGGTTATAAAGCCGGTGGACGCGAATCTCGAACGGATCCGGTTTGCCGCGCAGATAGGCAAGGGGGCCGTAAAAATTCTGCCTGACGATCTCGCCGACGATGCCACCCAGCGCGCCGATGGCGTTCGCACTCGCGGTCGGATCGGTCGCGTCCGCTT
>JAGWKW010000275.1 GCA_028865155.1 Alphaproteobacteria bacterium | reverse complement strand
CTCCATAGCTTCATGCGCCTTTTTGGCAAGCGCGGCGGCTTGTGAAAGCCTCTGGCTCAAAGCGTTGAGGTTTGCAGCAATGGCTTTGTGTATGACCTGTTTGTTTTCTTTCATTATCTCCTCCATGCCTCGCCCCGATATTGGGCTTGATTATCAAAGGCGATTGCAATCAATTCGCGGTCTTGGGGATGCCAGCCTTTTGGGTCGTCTTTGATGCAGCCTCTAAATGTTTCCTCGGCTTCGAGAAGCTGCTCATCGGTAAACATCGTTAAAAGCGTTTCGAGAATGCTGGCAGGGGTTGGTCTATATTGTTTGCGGTTTTTATTTCTTTTCGACATGGCGTCCTCCTTTTTATAACTCCATGAACGCTCTCTTCGCGGCGAATTGCAACGACGATCATAGCAATCAGATTGCAAAGAAAAACGCCGGACGATCATTTGATGATCGTCCGGCGCGTCGGCGGCATATCGCTATTTGTTGGTTACAATCTTGTAAACGCGATCGCCGTCTTTCGGCTTTTCGGACACGATTTCGTAACCATGTTTCTTCTTAAGTGCGCCGGAAAAACAGCCGCGCACCGTATGCTTCTGCCATTCCGTCGCCTTCATGATGTCGGCAACGGTCGCGCCTTCAGCCCGCTTTAACAGATCGATAACGATCTGCAGCTTCGTGTCGGCCCTCTTTTGCTTTGCCGGTTTTGCGCTTTTCGGTTTCGGCGCTTTAGCGGCTTTCTGCTTCGGTTTTGCTTTTGATTTAGACATAAGCGTTCTCCTTTCTGAAAGGCATGAACGCTCTCTTCGCGCGGATTAGCCAATCAATTCAGAGCAATTGAATGGCTTTGTTCGGCGCCATTAGATAATCAAATAACGGGCAATGTTTTGCCGCTCGAACGTCAACAGACTCTAGCCTAAAGCCAGCCTTGGATTAGCCGTCTGGTCTGTCCGCGACGATCCGCCTTTTCCTTCACCCAAGCCGACTAATTCGCCTTGGATGGTTTGCAACGCCGATATGGCACGGCCAGCTTGTGCTCGCTGCGCCCTTTCAAGTTCTCTGGCGGTGTAGAGATGGTGTCCCCATTCTGCTCCGTTCGGCACAAGAGGCCGTCCGCTGACAATAGTGTCCAAGGTTTCGTTTAAAAGCATAAGCGAATGAATAGCCGCTCTGTGTTTCAGGCTTTCGACCGTGTCGCTGGGCCAAATCGGGAAACTATCAGTCTTAATAATATCGCCATGGTCTATTTGCTCATCCATGTGATGGATTGTTACGCCAAAAACCTTGTCGCCGTTATGGAGCGCCCACCAATAGCCACCGAGTCCACGATATTTCGGCGGACTAGGATGAAGGTTGATAGCCCCCTTCTTCGCACGGTCGAGAACGGCGCGCGAAAGAATGAGATCAGCTTTAAAGCAAATTATCCAATCACCATGCCACCCGCTAAGATCAGGTTTCGGCATGCCGGGCGACCAATATATCGGCTGTATCGACGAAAAGGCGGCGGCGGCGGTTTCATAGCCGAGCTTTCCCCAAGGGGAGGCTTCAGTAACGAAAAGAACATCGGAAGGAGCAATGAAATCCCCGGTGACCTTAGACGGCGTCTCGTGCGCAAGGGCTATCATTATTTACCCTCCTTTTTGTCCGCAGGAGGCGGCGGAAAAGCCATTTTCCAGAATGCGTCAAACTGCTTGCGGTAGGC
>JAGWKW010000274.1 GCA_028865155.1 Alphaproteobacteria bacterium | reverse complement strand
ATTGCTGTCCGAACTGTCGAACGCGGAAAGCAGGCGCAGCGCGGCAGCCGACACGTTGATTGCCGCCGAGCAGAAGCTGAACGGCATCGAGCAGCAGCTCAAGCGCGACGAATCCGCCCTGTCCGAAGCCCGCGAAGCTCGCGTGCGTTGCGAGGGCGCCGTCGAAGCAGCCGCCGAACATTTCAACGTCCTTCGCGAACGCATGCAGGAAAAACTGTCCTGCGGGCCGGAGGAGCTGCCCGGTATCGCGGAATGGAAAGACGAAGCCGCCCTGCCAGAAGCGGCTGACCTGGAAAACACGCTAACCCGCTATGTACGCGAGCGCGAGAATATGGGGCCGGTCAATCTGCGCGCCGAAACCGAAGCCGAAACGATGCAAGGGCAGATCGATACGCTGACCAAGGACAAGGACGATCTTGTCGCAGCCATCGGCAAACTGCGCCAAGGCATTTCGCAACTGAACAAGGAAGCGCGCGAGCGTTTGCAGGGCGCGTTCGTGTCGGTCAACGAACGGTTCCAGAATTTGTTCAAGCTGCTGTTCAACGGCGGCCGCGCCTATCTGGAGCTGATCGACAACGAAGACCCGATGAATGCCGGGCTTGAGATTTTCGCCAGCCCGCCCGGCAAGAAGATGCAAATTCTGTCGCTTCTGTCGGGCGGCGAGCGGACGCTGACGGCCTTGGCGTTATTGTTCGCCGTGTTCCAGACCAACCCGTCGCCGATCTGCGTCCTCGACGAAGCCGAGGCTGCGCTCGATGAAAGCAATATCGGGCGGTTCTGCGAGCTGGTCGAAAATGTCGCGCGCGAAACCGGGACGCGCTTCCTGATCATCACCCACCAGCGGCTGACGATGGCGAAGATGGACAGGCTGTATGGCGTGACGATGGGCGAAAAAGGCGTGTCGCAGCTTGTCTCGGTCGATCTGGATGCCGCCGTGGCGATCCGCGACGGCGCGAAGGCCGAGGAAGCGTTGAAATCGGTTCAGGCGGCGTAGCTAAGCTGCTTATTTCTTCAGACAAGCGCGAAGGCTGGCCGATGCCGCATTGGCCATAGGCCGGGTCGCATTCGTGCCGGGAACCAAAACCGTTTCTGCGCCGCCGTGCGAAAAATCGATCACCAGCATGGTTTCGGCCGCTGATTTGCCGGCAAAATCCTTAATCCCGCTTATAATCGTGACGGTCTTGGTTTTATCACCGCCAATCTGGATATCGTAACCTTTATCCGGCGTTTCATGATAGCCGTCAACGTAGACATGGTTGCCACTTTCCCTATGGATATATTCCGCCCCGTCGGAATTTGGGATGTGCGACATACCACTTTGCGCAGCTTGAAGTGCACAGAAACCAAGATCATTCGCGGCAGCAGATGCCGGAGCCAAGATTACCATAGCGGCAAGAGTCAAAGACTTTGCATTCATATCTGCGCTCCCTTTCAAAAATCGCCCCAAAATTCGTCCGGCGACAATACAGCGTAGAGAGGCTTTCCGCCAATTCCTTAATATACTTGCAGGCTCATATATATGCGCCAAATAATTCTTTCTTTGGCTTTTAACCTTATCTGGCCTATATTCCGCACCGCTTCGGTTCCGAATTTCTCTTGTCAATCAATGGAGACTCCCATGTCCGCTCCTTTCGCCCTTCCCGCTTTGCCTTATGCCGACGACGCGCTTGCGCCCGTCATTTCCGCGAACACGGTTGC
>JAGWKW010000273.1 GCA_028865155.1 Alphaproteobacteria bacterium | reverse complement strand
GAATGGTGCGGCCCATGCAAGATGATCGGCCCGGTTCTCGAAGAAATTGCCGCCGAAATGGCGGGGACGGTGACGATTGCCAAGATGAATGTCGATGAGAATCCGATGACGCCGAGCAAATTCGGCATTCGCGGCATTCCGACCTTGATGCTGTTCAAAAACGGCAACATGGTCGCGACCAAGGTCGGTGCGGTTCCCAAAACGTCGCTGCAAGCCTGGATCAAAGAAAACGCGTAAGACGCGGTGTCGTCGCTTTTCGATCTTGTCCAAATCGTCCTGATCGACCTGTCGCTCGCCGCCGATAACGCGCTTGTCGTCGGCATGGCGGTCGCGGCCCTGCCGCCCGCGACGCGTAAGAAAGCCATGATCGGCGGTATCGCCGCCGCGACAGTTTTGCGCATCGTCATGGCGCTTTTTGCGATTCAGCTTTTGCATGTTACCGGGCTGTTGCTCGCAGGCGGTTTACTGCTGGCCTGGGTGTCGTGGAAGATGGCGCGCGAATTCCATCATGCGCAGCGCGGCGAAAGCTCGGGCACGCCCGACATTCCCGTTTCCAAGAAAACATCCGAAGCGATCTGGCAGATCGTCGTTGCCGACGTGTCGATGTCGCTCGACAACGTTCTTGGCGTTGCGGGCGTTGCGCGCGATCATATGGGGCTGCTTGTCACGGGCCTCGCGCTTTCCGTCCTGCTCATGGCGCTGGCCTCGTCGCAGATCGCGAAGCTGACCGCGCGCTATCCGAAGGTTGCGCTGGTCGGCGTCGCCATCATCCTTTACACCGCCATTCACATGATTATCGATGGCGGCCAGCAGATAGGATTATGGGTTAAGCTTGCCGCTTTTGCATGACGATCTGATAGCCGGCGAGGCTGATCAGAACGACGGCCATACCGATATATTGCGACAGCTTCAGGAATTTCCCGAAAATCATGATCGAGAACAGGGCCGTAAAAATAGGCTCGAGCTTCAGAAAAAGGCTCCACCGGAACGGCCCGATCAGCGAAATGCCATAAAATATGCCGAAGGTGCCGAGCGTCAGCGACAGACAACTTACCAAAGCATAGATATATCCCGCCGTCGAAGCCGGTAGATGCGGCGTTTGGATAAAGAGAGCAGGCAGGGTGAAAAGCGAGACGAAGATAAAAACCTCCGCGCCGACAGTGATGGGTTTACGGTTTTGGGTCAGTTTGCCGTAGAGATAGGCGCGGCCCATGGTCGCGAGCGCAGCCATGAAGGCTAAAGCCGCGCCGATCCAGTATGTGGTTTTCTGGGGATGCCAAATATCGAGGACGAGGGTCAAACCCAAAAAGGCTGCCGCCGTGGCGATGACGCTAACGGCATCGAGCTTGACGTCGCCGCGCCATGCCATGAATAGCAGCAGCATCATCGTGTGCGAAAACATGATGATCAGAACCAGCGGCCCCGGCATATAAAGCAGCGCAAGCAAAATGCCGAAAATAGACGCGGTCTGAAAAAGCGAGCCGATAAAGGCGTGTTTAACATTCTCGCGCGTCTGGAAAAGCGGCGCCCCGGTGGCGCGGCAATAAAGAACCAACCCAAGCATCCGCATCCAGGTCGTCACGACGATCATAAGAAACGCGCTGCCGCCGTCAGCGTAAACGGCGCGCAAGGTCGGCGGATACAGGCCGAAAACAAGGGCCGATGCAATCGCGACAATCAACCCCAAATGATTTTGGTTCATGCCGC
>JAGWKW010000272.1 GCA_028865155.1 Alphaproteobacteria bacterium | reverse complement strand
CGTACGCCCCTCATCAAGAGCACGATTAATTGTATCGCGTACAGCCAAGGTTTGGTCAAATGTAGGACGCCGAGGCAGAACCAACTCCATATCTCGGGCATCATGCTCTTCTTGCTTTGTCGCCGGAGCGGGGGATTTCTTAGTCATTCTATCCTCACATAAAAAACGACACCCCTTCATCCCAAAGAACGGCAAGTTATTTCCACAAAATTCGTCGCTGCACCGCGTCAATTCGATGCTGCGCCGCCGAAGCAATGCAGCCCCCCATGCGACGGCTGGCGGGGAAAGCGTTATAGCCATGTGCGATTATTTCTGTAACGCAGAAATAAAAAGAACGCTCCTCCCCCTTGCGGGGAGGACGCAAAAACCTGGATTTGCCCTTCTTGGCAAATCCTTGGTTTTTGCTGGAGGGGGCTTCTTGCTCGTTACGGAAATTAAGACGAGCCGTTATTCCCGCAAATCCGGCGGCGAAGCCTCAGCGGCCAGCCCCGCCGCCGCATCATCCAGCGCCATCATCTCCTGCGCCTCGCCGCCCAGACGCCGCAACGCCACAGTCCGCGTTTCCGCTTCCTTCTTGCCGACAACGAGGATAAGCGGGATCTTCTGCAAGCTATGGTCGCGGATCTTGGCGTTGATCTTTTCGGGCCGCACGTCAAGCTGCGCGCGCAACCCCGCCGCATCGAGCGCCGTCAGAACCTCGCGCGCATACTCTTCGGCATCGTTCGTAATCGTGCAAACGACCGCCTGCACCGGCGCGAGCCAGAGCGGGAATTTGCCGACATAATGTTCGATCAGGATGCCGAGGAAACGGTGCAGCGTTCCCAGCACCGCGCGATGCAGCATGACCGGGCGATGCTTCTGCCCGTCTTCGCCGACATAAGACGCGTCGAGCCGTTCCGGCATGTTGAAATCGACTTGCAGCGTGCCGCATTGCCATTCGCGGCCGATGGCGTCGCGCAGATAAAACTCGATCTTGGGGCCGTAAAACGCGCCATCGCCCGGATTCATGTCATAGGGAAGCCCGGCAGCTTTCAGTGCGTTATGCAGCGCGGTTTCCGACTTGTCCCATACCTCGTCAGACCCGGCGCGGACGGTGGGGCGGTCGGCCAGGCGCACGCGCGCGACTTCAAACCCAAGGTCGGCATAAACCGAACGCAGCAATTCGCAGAAAGCGAGGCTTTCTTCCTGAATCTGATCCTCGGTGCAGAAAATATGCGCGTCGTCCTGCACGAATTGGCGGGCGCGAATGATGCCGTGCATCGCGCCATGCGCTTCGTTGCGGTGGCAGTTGCCGAACTCGGCCATGCGCAGCGGCAAATCGCGGTAGGATTTGATGCCCTGCTTGAAAATCTGGACATGGCCGGGGCAATTCATCGGCTTGAGGCCGAGCATGTGCGGCTTTTCGGGATCGTGTTCGTTCTTGACCGCGACTTTGAACATATTGTCGCCATACATGTCCCAATGGCCCGACGCCTTGAAGATCGAGCTGTCGTAAAGCTGCGGCGTATGAACTTCGACATAGCCCGCGCCGTGAATGCGCCGCCGCACGTAATTTTCAAGCGCGCGGTAAAGCGTCCACCCTTTCGGGTGCCAGAACACGCTGCCCGCCGCTTCGTCCTGCATATGGAACAGGTCGAGTTCCTTGCCGAGCTTGCGATGGTCGCGCTTTTCGGCTTCCTCGATCATTGTCAGGTAGGCCTGCAATTCCTTGTC
>JAGWKW010000271.1 GCA_028865155.1 Alphaproteobacteria bacterium | reverse complement strand
TCGCGGAAATCCAGCCGATCCTGACGCACCGCACGCAAATCCGCGAGGTCAACGGCGATCGCGCGTGGAGTATCTGCCGCGAAGCGGCGGAACAGTCCGAACGGCTGACCGTGCCTGCCGTCGGCAACCCGGTTTCGCTCGACGATCTGATCGACGTGTTTCCGAAAGACCGACTGGCCATCGTCTGCGCCGAATTGGGCGAGGCGCGGCCCGTGCATGAGGCTTTGGCATCGGCGAAAAACGCGGCGAAAGCTGCTGTGATTACCGGGCCGGAGGGCGGTTTTGCGCCGGAAGAATTGGAAAAACTGCGCCAGTTGCCGAATGCGCTGTTCGTGCGTTTGGGGCCGCGTATTTTGCGCGCCGATACGGCGGCCATCGCCGCGCTGACCTGCTGGCAGGCCGTTCACGGCGACTGGAAAAGCATTTCCTGACAATCGCGTAAAACGGCGTCGGCTTCCTGCGTATAGCCGCCATCGGCTTTATGTAGGACGAGCGGCGCGGCTTCACGCACCGAAAAAGGCGCGCCCTTGCGCGCGCGGATAATGACGCGTTTGGCTTCGGCATTTTCCTTTGGCAGCAAGCACAGAATTTCGATGTCGCCGAAAGCGGGTTGCAACAAGGGCAGGATTTCATCGCGCCGGTCGGCGCGGTGAATGAGCGTGAACAGGCCCGAAGGTTTAAGCGCGGCGGCGGCAGACGCGACCCACAGCGCCAGATCGCCGGATTTTTCGGTATTCGCGGTTTGCTTGACGGCATTCGCGGAAACATCGTGCCGCGCTTCGTCATGATAGGGCGGGTTGGCCATGACATGGTCGAACGCGCCGTGCAGTTCCGGCGACAGGCGCGCGACATCGCCAGTTTGTGCCTCAAGCCCAGCGGCAAAAGTGTTGCGCGTGATATTACGGCGGAAAAGTTCGGCAAGGTCGGGCTGAACATCAATGCCGGTGCCTTTCACCCCCGCCACGCGGCGGGCGAGGCACAAAAGCGCACCGCCAACCCCACATCCCATATCGAGAATCCTCTCGCCCGTCCGCGCCGGAACGGCGGCGGCCAGAAAAATCGTATCGACGGCAACGCGATAACCGGACTTGGGCTGTTCGAGCGTAACGCGGCGGTTCAGAAGACCGTCAAGAGTTGTGTCCATAACCATGGGAGCATAGTAACATTGCGTTAAGAGATGATTCTATATCCTTTGAAGATGAAGCTGCGTTTCCTTATCCTCGCTTGCGCGCTTTTTGCCGCCCTGCCCGCCCATGCCGACGAGCCGCAGGCGCGCGCCGTCGCATTGATGAACAACTGCCCGGTCAAGAAAATCTCCGTCTACCAGGCCGATCCGGGCAGCATGGGCGACACGATCTATCGCGTCGATTGCAACATGCCCAAAGCCACCGACCCGAACGCGCCCCCGGCGGCAAATGCGCTGCTGGTCGAATGCGACCAGTCGCTGTGCTATCTTCTGCGCGCCGTTCCGCCCGGCCAATAACCTATTTATCCCGGTTGGCATAGTGCAAAAGCCGATGCACCCATGGCGCGAGAAGGATGCCTGTCGTGCCGACCGCGACAAAACCGCTGAACAGGGCATAGGCCGAAGCGAAGAGTTTGACGGCGTCGTTTTTCCTCGGCGCGATCGACCCCATGCCGCCCAGAATCATCGAGGCTTCGAGGATTGCGTCGATCCATTTCAGCCTGCCCAGAAAGTGATAGCCGAGGATCCCGCCTGCAAG
>JAGWKW010000270.1 GCA_028865155.1 Alphaproteobacteria bacterium | reverse complement strand
AAAATCGCGCAACAGCGACAAAACCGGCGCCGATTTGACGTTGCGGAGAACGAAATCTTCCTTCGCGCGTTTAACGGACAGAACCTTGGTGCCGATCATGTCGCGGCCCTTGCTGTCGAGCAGCCCGACGGCAAAGGGAATATGCAGCGGTTTTTTGGTTTCTTGCCCCGGCGTCGCCGGTGTTCTTTGCCGCACGGTGAGTTTCAGCGTCCTGGCGCGCGCGTCGTATGTGCTGCTTACCGTCAGGACCGGCGTGCCGGCCTGAGAATACCACAACATGAACTGCTTGAGATCGATCTTGTTGGCGTCGGCCATCGCCTTCACGAAATCGTCGCAAGTGACGGCCTGGCCGTCATGGCGCTTGACGTAAAGCTTCATGCCGCGCTTGAAACCGTCGCGTCCGGCGAGGGTCTGGATCATGCGCACGACTTCCGCGCCCTTGTCATAGACCGTCGCGGTATAGAAATTGTCGATCGCCTGATAATGGTCGGGCCGCACGGGGTGCGCCATGGCGCCCGCATCTTCCGCGAATTGCGCGCCGCGCAGGTCGCGCACGGATATCAGCCGTTCCACCGCGCGCGAATGCATGTCGCCCATGAATTCCTGCTCGCGGAACACGGTCAGGCCTTCCTTGAGGCTCAGCTGGAACCAGTCGCGGCAGGTGATGCGGTCGCCCGTCCAGTTGTGGAAATATTCGTGCCCCACCACGCGCTCGATAAAAGCGATGGTACCGTCACTCGCGGTCTCGGGGCGGCCGAGCACGCAGGCGTCGTTGAAGATGTTAAGGCCCTTGTTCTCCATCGCGCCCATGTTGAAGAAGGGCGTCGCCACCGCCATGAAACGGTTCAGATCGTAGGACAGGCCGAAGCGCTGTTCGTCCCATTTCATCGCGTTTTTAAGGGCCTTGAGCGCGAAGCCGGTTTCCCCGGTTTTGCCGGGCTCGGTGTAAATCTCGATGAGAACATCGCGTCCGGTACGGGTGTGAAAACGACTCGAAATTTTATCAAGCTTTCCCGCGACCATGGCGAAGAGATAGCAGGGCTTGGGATAGGGGTCTTCCCACAAAGCGAAATGGCGACCGCCTTTTTCCGCGCCGGTCTTGAGCAGATTGCCGTTCGACAACAGCACGGGATATTTCTTCTTGTCCGCATGCAGCGTGACGCGGAATTTGCTCATCACGTCCGGGCGGTCGGGATAATAGGTGATGCGGCGGAAACCTTCCGCCTCGCATTGGGTGTTGAGCATCGGCCCCGCGGCGTAAAGCCCCGAAAGCGCGGTGTTTTTATAGGGATTATGGGTGCTGACGATCTCGAGCACGGCCCTGGCCGGCATGTTCGGGATCGTGAGGCCGTGCGCGTCACAGCGGTAATCCTTCGCCGCCAGCTTTTTGCCGTCGCGCGTGACGGAAAGCAGCGTCTGCGTTTCGCCATTCAGGAACAGCGGCGCGTTTTTCTCGCGGCTTTTGGGATTGCGGTATAGATCGAGCTTCCCCGTCACTTTCGCGTGGTCTTCGCGGATATCGATATCGAGCGCGGTGCGGTCGATCAGGAACGCGGGCGGCTTGTAGTCCTTGAGGAGGATTTCGGGGGATTTAGAAGACATGACTCTCCAAACAAGGCTGGAGCGGGCGAAGGGAATCGAACCCTCGCGTGCCGAAGGCGCGCAAAGCAAAAATAAACGAGGGTTCGGCGGGAGGCAATGCGGCTGGAGCGGGTGAAGGGAATCGAACCCT
>JAGWKW010000269.1 GCA_028865155.1 Alphaproteobacteria bacterium | reverse complement strand
ATTATCGACGGCAAAGCGGTCGCCCAAAAACTGCGCCAGGAATTGGCCGAACGGATCGCCGCAAAAAACCTGAAACCCGGCCTTGCCGTCGTCATCGTCGGCGAAGATCCCGCCAGCCAGGTTTATGTGCGCAACAAAGCGCGCGCAGCCGAAGAAATCGGCATGGCGTCATGGACGCACCGCCTGCCCGCCGAAACGACGCAAGACGAATTACTTGCGCTTGTCGATAAACTCAATCATGACACGGCTGTTCATGGCATTCTGGTGCAATTGCCGTTGCCCAAACATATCGATACGCAAACGGTCATTGCCGCCGTCGATCCTGAAAAAGACGTGGACGGGTTCCATCCTGTCAATGCCGGACGGTTAAGCCTTGGCCTGCCCTGTTTCGTTCCCTGCACGCCGCAGGGCTGCATGATTTTGCTGCGCGAGGCGGTCGAGAAAACGGCGGGCCTGCGTGCAATCGTTCTGGGCCGGTCGAACATTGTCGGCAAACCGGTCGCGCAACTTCTGCTGCAAGCGGATTGCACCGTGACCATCGCGCATTCGCGGACGAAAGATTTGGCCGACGAATGCCGTCGCGCCGACATTGTGGTCGCCGCAATCGGTAAGCCGGAATTCGTAGCCGGCGACTGGATCAAGGAAGGCGCGGTTGTGATCGATGTCGGCATCAACCGTGTCGCCAATCCGGAAAATCCGGCCAAGGGAAAATTGGTCGGCGATGTCAATTTCGCCGCCGCGTCCGAACGCGCAGGCGCGATCACGCCCGTGCCGGGCGGCGTCGGGCCGATGACGATTGCATGTTTGCTGAAAAATACAGTGCAGAGCGCGGAACGTGCCGCCGGTTAAGCGGCGACAGGGGCCGGCACAAAACCCTGCGAAGGCCGCAAAGGTGCTTGCGGCGTGACAGCCGACAATTTCGGTGCGGATGAAAACAAGATCGCTCCCGTTTTTTTGAACTCGGACACAACCACATTGCGTTCCAGCATATCTTTAACTTGGCCGATATGCCGCCCAAAGTCGAATTCGGTAATAATAGCCGCCGCGACGGCAGGTAATAGCGCGAGAAAGAAAGCCGCCGGTTTTCTTTCGGCTTTGATGACCCGATCGCTTTTCGACATCACTGCTTTTTTCATTTTAGCCTTGATCTCATCTCGAACGCCCATGAAGTCAATCTTGCGCAATTCGTGCGTACGGCTGTAAATCAGCTTCTTGAAATAGCTATGCGTCGCTTCGATAAGCCCACGCGGCGCGAGATATTCCATGAAATGCGGAACTCTGCACGCCGCCAGCAACGGCGAGGAAATAGTGTAATCCGGTATTGCGCCGCCTAACTTATAGGCTGCCGTTGCGATAGCTGCCCCCAAAGCCAACAACCCGCCCGCTAGCACGGTCTTGACGACGGGATTTCGTGCCGTCCGAGCCGCCTGCGCGATACCTTCGCCAAACCCCTTGAAAAGACCAAGGCCAACCACCGCCGCCACGCCGTAAAGTGCATATTTTGCATAATGCGTAATCGGCATGAACCCAAACAGCACGGTAGCGTTCCACGCGATACCCGCATATAAAAACCCCTGTTCCAGGCCTTGGTATAAACGACGCTTACCAACATCTGTCTCTTTTTGCGCGCGCCTTGCAAAATGCTTCGAAGCGATACCCAAGGCCGTACCGGCCAGCGCCGCCATGACGATCTTTGTCCCCCACACCGCCGCAAGCGGAGAGAAGCAATAAAA
>JAGWKW010000052.1 GCA_028865155.1 Alphaproteobacteria bacterium | reverse complement strand
TGGTCGCCCGACGACGGGCAGCTTCCGCACGTCGATACCTATACCGTCGATCTCGCTGCCTGCGGGCCGATGGTTCTGGACGCACTGCTGTATATCAAAAACAACATCGACAGCACGCTGACTCTGCGCCGTTCGTGCCGCGAAGGCATTTGCGGGTCGTGCGCGATGAATATCGACGGAACCAATACGCTGGCCTGCACCAAGCCGCTCGACGAAATCGACGGCCCGGTGAAGATTTATCCGCTGCCGCATATGGAAGTGGTCAAGGATCTGGTTCCCGACCTGAACCCGATTTACGCGCAATATGCGACCATCGAGCCTTGGCTCAAAACCGAAAGCCCCGCGCCGACGCGCGAAAGGCTGCAATCGCCGGAAGAGCGCGAACGCCTCGACGGGCTTTATGAATGTATTTTGTGCTTCTGCTGCTCGACGAGCTGCCCGAGCTACTGGTGGAACAGCGACCGCTATCTGGGCCCTGCCGTTCTGCTGCAAGCTGCGCGCTGGCTGCATGACAGCCGCGACGAGGCGACGGGCGAACGTCTCGACAATCTCGAAGATCCGTTCCGCCTGTACCGGTGCCACACGATCATGAACTGCACCAACACCTGCCCCAAAGGCCTGAACCCCGCCAAAGAAATCGCGGAGATCAAGCGCATGATGGCAAAACGGCAAGGCTGACCCTCTTCACCATAGCCGTCTTTGGGCTTTTCATGACCCGCTTACGCGCCGACGTGCTGTTGCTTCTGGCGGCCATTATCTGGGGCTCGACTTTTGTCGCGCAAAAAGACGCTAATCTGCACATGGCCCCGGTTCTTTATACCGGCGTGCGTTTTCTTCTTTCCGCACTGCTTTTGACTCCTTTCGCGCTTTACGAAGCGAAAAAAGGGCTGCCGCGCCTCGACCGGATCGATCTGGGGCTGGCGATGCTGGCGGGCCTCGGCCTCTTTTCCGGGATCGCGACGCAACAGACCGGGCTCGTGACGACGAGCGCGACCAACGCGGGTTTTTTGACTGCGCTTTACGTCATCCTGGTGCCGTTTTTCGAATGGGTTTTCCGGCGCAAACGCCCGCGCCCCATCGTCTTGTTCGCCTGCCTGCTGTCGATCGCAGGCGCATGGCTGCTGGCGGGCAACGGTTCGTTCGCGCATAAATGGGCAAAAGGCGATGTGCTGGTTCTGGCCGGCGATGTCGGCTGGGCGGCGGATATCATCCTCGTGTCGGTATTTTTTTCGCGCGCGCAGCGTCCTTTCTTTCTCGCTTTCATGCAATATGCCGTTACCGGCATTCTCGGCTGCGCTTTCGGCGCAGGGTTCGAGCCTTTGGACTGGCATGGCATGATGCAGGCCGCGCCAGATATTTTGTATGCGGGAATCTTTTCGGGCGGCATCGCCTACACGCTGCAAATCGTCGCACAGCGATACACCCCCGCCGCCGAAGCTTCGATCATCATGTCGCTTGAAAGCCTGTTCGCGGCGGTGTCGGGCGCGTTCTTTCTTGGCGAGCGCCTGTCGTATCCGGCCATGGCCGGGTGCGCTCTTATCCTTGTCAGCGTCGTCGCGGTCGAAACCGGCCCTGCGATGATGAAAAAACGCTACGCCATGATACGCGAGCTTCACAAAGTTCCGGCAGGAACCCCGAAGGCGTAGAAACGCGGCCCGCGCGCGATATCGACCAGATCGGCGACGATAGCGCTTGCGGTCGGGTTGCCCGCGCCGCGCCCTTCGATCAGCGTTTCTCCGGCGCAATTGCTGACAATCTCAAGCGCGTTGAGGACGCCGCCGACACGCGCCAGCGGTTCGTCGAGCGGAACGAAGACGGGCTGCACGCGTTGCACGACCTCGCCATCCGCGCCGCGCGTCGCGACACCGAGCAGCTTGATGCGCCCGCCGCGCGCGGCGGCTTCGCGCAGGTCGCCGACGGTCAGCGAGCGTATGCCTTCGACGAAAACCGCGTCGAGGTCGGGCGCGCGGCCGAACGCGACCGCCGTCAGAATCGCCAGCTTGTTGGCAGTGTCGAATCCGTCGATGTCGTCGGACGGATCGGCTTCGGCATAACCTTGCCTCTGCGCGTCGGCGAGGACGGTGTCGAAATCGGCGCCTTCTTCTTCCATCCGCGTCAGGATGTAATTGCAGGTGCCGTTCAGAATGCCGCGCAGCGATGAAACATGATTGGCCGCCAACCCTTCGCGCAGCGCTTTCAGAACCGGAACCGCACCGCAGACCGCCGCTTCGAACGACAGCCGCACGCCGGCCTGTTCCGCCGCCAGCGCAAGTTCGACCCCGTGCGCCGCGATCAAGGCCTTGTTGGCCGTGACGAAATGCTTGCCGCCGCGCAATGCCGCCAGCGCAAGGTCGTACGAAATTCCTTCCGCGCCGCCTATCGCTTCGACCACCGTATCGACATCCGCGCGCGCGGCGAGATCGCACGGATCTTCAGCCCAATCTATCCCCGACGCATCGCAGGCGCGCGGTTTCGATTTGTCCCGCGCGCTGACCGCCGTCACGGCCAGATCCTGCCCGGCGCGCGCCCGCAAAAGCGCGGCGTTTTCGCACAGCAGTTTGAGCGTCGCCGCTCCTACATTACCCAATCCGGCGATGGCGATTTTCACTTACTGCTGTCCTTTCGGAAATTGCGGAGGTTTCAGCGCGCCGAATTGGGGCACAAATTGTTGCGGTTGCGTTTCGTTTTGCGTGTCCGTTTCCTGTTCGATTTTTTGCGCGGCGGCGCGGTCGGCGGACATTTCGTTCATGTAACGATCCGATGTCGCAAGCGGCGTAAAATCCATGGGCTTGAACGGCACGTCTCCGAGGCGCGGCCACGGCGTATTGTCGCCGAGCGGCGGCGGCGCGCTGACGGCGCGCGGCTGATCCTTGACCGTCTGCGGCACCTGATCGGATGCGAAGATGTTCGGCAGCCCGAGGCTGTCGCATCCAGCCAGCATCAAAACGACGATAAGTGATGCACAACCGATTCGTTTCATGTAGAATCACTCCGCGAAATCTTCCTGTCACGCCATGACCATAGCAGACGAACCTCCCGCCGCCCAGCCTGACGAGACGTCCGGCACGGTGCGCGCACAGAAGACGGACAAGACGCTCGACGCGGTCGCGGCGCTGCGTCAGGCCATGGAAAAAAGGCTGGCCGAGGCGCAAACCATCCCAAAAACCGCGGCAAAATCGGAACCTGCTCCCGATCCGCAAGCGGAAGCGGAACCCGCGCCGAAGCCGGAACACCGGCCAGAATCTGCCCCCGAACCGGAAGCGCGTGCGAACGCAAAGCCGAATGCCGCCGAAACTCAACCTGAACGCCCGCTCTGTTTCGACCCGGTCGAATGGTCGCAGATCATGCTGCATGTCGGCGAGCGCAGCCGCGAGCTGATCGCCGCCTATATGGAACGGATGCGCGGCAAGCAGGTCGAGCCGCCTTTGTTCACGCCTTTTCCGATGCTGGATTCGCTGACCGCGCTGGCCGAGCGGATCGCGGGCGACCCTGAAGCCTATACCGAAACGCAGCTTGCGATCTGGCAGCACGGGCTCGACATCACGCGCGCGACGCTGCAACGGATGC
This sequence comes from Alphaproteobacteria bacterium, assembly GCA_028865155.1. Classification (GTDB taxonomy): domain Bacteria; phylum Pseudomonadota; class Alphaproteobacteria; order UBA9219; family UBA9219; genus CAIXLI01. Next base: position 4,978 of record JAGWKW010000052.1, on the reverse strand, counting down.
AGGGGCTGCAAACCTCGCCCGTCATGCAAACGCCCAAAAGCGACAAGCGTTTTCAGGCCAAGGACTGGCAGACCAACTGGCTGTTCGATTTTCTCAAGCAATCCTACCTTTCGGCGGTGGACGAGACGCAGCGCCTCGTCCGGCACGAAAGCGCGAGCATCAAGGGCAAGCTGGCCAAGAAGATCGAGTTTTACACCAAGCTGTTCCTCGACGCGACCGCGCCGAATAATTTCTGGCTGACCAACCCCGAAGTCTTGCGCGCGACCTACGAAACGCATGGCGAAAACCTGGTCAAGGGGCTTGAGAATTTGCTGGCGGATATGGAACGCGGCAACGGCGTGCCGCAAATCCGCATGACCGATTATCACGCTTTCGAGACCGGCAAGAATATCGCCGCGACGCCGGGCCGGGTCGTTTACCAAAACGAATTGATGCAGTTGATCCAGTACGCGCCGTCGACGCCGTCGGTCAAGCGCGTGCCTTTGCTGATCCTGCCGCCATGGATCAACAAATATTATATCCTCGATCTGCGCGAAAAAAATTCGCTGATGCGCTATCTGGTCTCGCAGGGCTTCACGGTTTTCTGCGTTTCGTGGATCAACCCGACCAAGCGCCATGCGCTGACGCAGTTCGAGGATTATATGGACAAGGGGGCGCTGGCCGCGCTGCGCGAGGTCAAGCGCGTCACGGGCGAGGAGGAAGTCAACGCCACCGGCTACTGCATCGGCGGCACGCTGCTGGCCTGCACGCTTGCCTATTTAAAGAAGGCCGATCCCTACCCTGCCGATTTGCCGCGCGTCAAAAGCGCGTCCTATCTCGCGGCAATGGTCGATTTCGCCAATCCGGGCGATCTTGGCGTCTTCATCGACGAGGAGCAGATCTCGATGCTCGAAGACCGCATGGCGCGGCAGGGTTTCATGGATGCGGGCAGTTTGATCATGACGTTCAATTTGCTGCGCGCGAACGATCTGATATGGCCTTTCGTCATCAACAATTACATGCTCGGCCGCGAGCCGTTCCCGTTCGACATTCTGTACTGGAACACGGATTCGACCAACCTGCCCGCCGCGATGCACAGCTATTACCTGCGCAAGATGTATCTTGAAAACAAGCTGGTTATCCCGAACGCGCTCAAGATGAAAGAGGTTCCGCTCGACCTGACGCAGATCGACACGCCGACTTTCATGCTTTCGACGCGCGAAGACCATATCGCGCCGTGGACATCCGTCTATGCCGGAACGCAAATCTATAAAGGGTCTGTCACCTTCGTCCTGTCCGGTTCCGGCCATGTCGCGGGCATCGTCAATCCTCCGGCAGCCGAGAAATACGGCTATGCGACCAACCCGCAATGCCCCGAAGACCCCGAAGACTGGCTGAAAGGCGCGGTCGAACATAAGGGATCGTGGTGGCCGGCATGGGCCGAATGGCTTAAAGAACGCGCGGGCGAAGACATGGCGCCGCGCCAGCCCCCGGAAGGCATCGAGGCCGCGCCAGGCTCTTACGTCAAAATGCGCGCGGTATAATATGGCCCTGCCGCTTTGGGCCGTTTTCGGTTTTCTGGGGGCAAGCCTGTCGGCCGCGCAGATGCTGACGCAGGAAAAACTGAAAGCGGCGCCCTTTCCGATGGCCTTTTGGTGCAAGGTTGTTTGCGCCGTCGTCATGGCGCCGTTCGTCGTGCTTCACGGATTGCCGTCCAACCCTTTTTACTATGCGCTGCTTGCGGCACAGTCGCTTTTGTGGGTGGTCAGCGACGTGATTTTTTATCGCGGCATCAACGCGTCTGGTGCAGCCGTGATTGCGCGCGTCATTCCCATCGCGACCATCGTCAGCTTCTTTTTATGGTTTGCGGTCGATCCGCATCTGGCTTTGGCCTATATTGCCACGCCGGTTCGCAGCGCGGTCATCGTCGCGGTTTTGTGCCTTCTGGCTCTGTTCGCGTGGCGGCTCAAGGATTGCAAGGTCACGACGCAGGCGCTACGGACGGTCTGGTTCGTTCTGTTCGCAAGCATTGTCGGCAGCGTCAGCACGAAATACATCACGATGCAGGCCGATATCGGCCAGGGCGTTTATGCTTACGTCTTCGTCGAGGCGGTCATCATGATCGCGATGTGGCTGGCCTATTATGCGGTCAAGCGCCCGGTTCCACCGCGCGCAATGTTCGGGGGCGCCGCCATCAAAGCCGGATTCGGCGTTGGCCTGCCGGCAGCCTTCGCCATCGCGGCGACGGTCTATGCCGTCTATAATGTCGATAACCCGGCCTATGTTTCCGCCGTCCGCTATCTGGATTCGGTTTTGATTTTGCTGGCCTATCGCGCGATGGGCAGGCCTGCGACGGGACGCATCTGGGCGGGACTGGGCGTCGTCGCCTGCGCTGCCGCGCTGATCGTTTTGAAATCTGGAAATTAAACGGCTCTAACGACCGTAAGCCAGCCGAGCTGGCCGGCATTCTTGCGCAGGTAATTTTGCAGCGCGGCGATGACGCGCGGATCGAAGGCGGCGCCCGCATCCTGTTCGAGCCGCTCGATGGCTTCGAGCAGATCCATGCCGGGGCGATAGGCGCGCGGGCTGACCAGCGCGACATAAGCATTGGCGACAGCAACGATGCGCGCGGTGATCAAAATCGCGTCGGCCTTGAGCCCGTCCGGCACGCCCTTGCCGTCGACGCGTTCGAGCGCCTGCCGCAATGTCGGCACGACCGGCGCGCCGAAATCGATCAGCGCCAGAATGTCGGCGGACGTCATGATGCCGTCGCGGATGCGCTGCAACTCGTCCTGCGTCAGGCCGCCGTTTTTGGTCAGGATCGACCGCGAGACCAGAACCTTGCCGAAATTCATCAGCGACCCGGCGATTTCGGCGGCTTCGACGTCGCGTTCCGAAAGCTGCATTTCCGTCGCCATCATGCGCGCCAGCCGGCCGACGCGCGCGGAATGGCCGGACGCGTATGGGTCGCGGCGGTCGACGACGGCGACGAGCGTCGCGATGACCTGGCGCAGCATGTCTTCGCGGCGTTCGCGTTCGACCATGATCTGCGTCACGTCTTCTTCGCGCGCGACGACGCCGCCCGAAAAAGTCCCGACCGGCGGCATCGGCAGATAGTGCGTCTGGGTGTAACGCCGCTTGCCGCCGGCCTGTTCCTGTTCGAGCTGGTCGAGCGCCTGCCCGGTTTTTCTGACTTCGTCGAGGCTGCGCTCGATCCTGCGGCCTTTGTCGGCGCCGAGAAGCGCGGCCGGCATTTTGCCGACGACGGTGCCGGCGGACAGGCCGAGACGTTCGGCCGCGCTTTTATTCACGAACCAGTATTCGTTTTTGTCGTTATAGATGGTCAGCGCCGACGGCGCGTAGTCGCTGATCGAGCGGATCAGGTCGTCCTGTTCGTTGAGCCGCTTTTGCAGCTGGTCGACCTGGCCGATAAAGCCGGTCGAGGAAAAACGTTCCCCGGCCCTGGTCGCCTCGCGCACCGCAAGCGCGACGAGCAAGGCAAGCGGCGCATAGACGAAGAAAACGAGTTCGACAAGGTTTTTGTCCGCCATCGGCGGGCGCGTTCCCCACCATAAGCCCGCCCCGCTCGCGGCCAGCAGGACGGCGAAACCGAGATACGTCGCCAGCATCGATCTTTTCGGCAAAGAGGGAGCGCGCAAAATATCGGTCATAGCGGCCATGGGGGATATTCCGGATGTTCCGAGCTTATCCCCCAACTGGTGAACGTCAGGTTAAAAAACCCGGCATGACAGACGCCACGGGAACCATTATCATGCGCACTTGATCAACATTTTTGACCGTTTTTATGCAAATCCAGGAAATATCCATATATACCAGCAAGTTGACAAAAGTCTTCGACGGCACCCCCGCCGTCGACGGCATCGACCTTTCGGTCGCGACGGGCAGCATTACCGCGCTTCTGGGCGGCAACGGCGCGGGCAAAAGCACGACGATGGGCATGCTGCTGGGGCTTCTTGCACCGACATCGGGCGAAATCCGGATTTTTGGCCATGATTTGCAGACCCGGCGCGATTTGATCGCGCCATACGTCAATTTCTCGTCGCCTTATGTCGACCTGCCCAACCGGCTCACGGTTCGGCAGAATCTGACCGTCTATGGGCATCTGTACGGCGTCGCTAGCCTTCCCGCCCGCATCGCGGAGCTGGGCGCACGGCTGCAGATCGCGGAACTGCTCGACCGCCGCCATGGCTCGCTGTCGGCCGGGCAACGCACGCGCGCGTCGCTGGCCAAATCGCTGCTCAACCGCCCACGCCTTTTACTGCTCGACGAGCCGACCGCCTCGCTCGATCCCGACACGGCGGATTGGGTGCGCAGCCTGCTGCTCGACTACCGCAAGGAAACAGGCGCGACGATCTTCATGTCGTCGCACAATATGTACGAAGTCGAACGCATGTGCGACGACGTCATCATGATGAAAAAAGGCAAGATCGTCGCGCGCGCCGCGCCCAAAGACCTGCTCGCGCAGTTCGATCGCGCCAATCTGGAAGAGGTGTTCCTTGACATCGCCCGCTCTTGAAGCCGTCGCGCCCAACCCGTTCCCGCGCCGCCTGAAAGCGCTGGCGCTGCGCCATATCTATCTTTACGTCGAATCCTGGCCGCGACTGGTCGAAATGATGTACTGGCCGATGCTGAACATGGCGCTGTTCGGTTTCGTCAGCCTGTCGATGGTTCGCTATCTGGGCCACACGTCCGTTTTAAGCAGCGCGTATCTTTCCGGCGTCATGCTGGCCGAAATCGTCATGCGCACGGTCATGGCGATCATGATCATGTATATGGAAGAAGTCTGGTCGCGCAATTTGGGCCATCTGTTCGCCAGCCCGTTACGCCTGCGCGATTATATCGCGAGCCTGATGACGCTGGGCACCGTGCGCTGCATCGTATCGGTCGCGCCCGCCTATCTTGTCGTCTATTACCTGTTTCATTATTCGATTCTCAGCCTTGGCTGGATGCTGCCGCTTTATGCCGCCCTTTTGTGCCT
>JAGWKW010000268.1 GCA_028865155.1 Alphaproteobacteria bacterium | reverse complement strand
CGCGCAGCACCTATGGTGAAAAAGGCGCGAAGCTGCATCTCGACATCGACCCCAAGACGCACCCGGCATGGACCGGCCAGCACCGCATGGTCGATCGCGGCGGCCAGCTCGCCAAGTTCAACAAGCGCTTTGCGGGCCTTGGCGGCAAGAAGGACGAAGCCGCGCCCGCGTCCAAGCCCGGCGAGAAGATCAAGCTCACGACCGGCGCGAGCAGCGCGAAGAAGAAGGCGTAAGCTTTCTAATCCACGAACGGTTTCCGGCGGAAATTATGGTGCGCTTCGATGAAGCGCACCGTGCCGCTTTTCGACCGCATCACGACCGAATGGGTTATAGCCCCGCCTGCAAAGCGGCGCACGCCACGCAGCATCGCGCCGCCCGTCACGCCGGTGGCCGAGAACATCACGTCGCCATGGGCTAAATCTTCCATTTCGTATTTGCGGTTCAAATCGGTGATGCCCGCGTACGCGGCGCGCTTTTTCTCGTCATCGTTGCGGAACAGCAATCGCCCCTGCATCTGTCCCCCGATGCATTGTAGTGCAGCTGCGGCCAGCACGCCTTCGGGCGCGCCGCCAATGCCCATATACATATCGACGCCGGTATCAGCCTGCGCCGTGGCGATAACGCCGGATACGTCGCCGTCGCCGATCAACATGATGCGCGCGCCGGTTTCGCGGACCCGCGCGATCAATTCGTCATGGCGAGGACGCTCGAGAATGCAGATCTGCAAATCCGAAATTTCCGCGCCTTTGGCCTTGGCCAGATTGCGGATATTTTCGACCGGGCTCGCGTCGAGGTCGACGACATGATCGGGCAGCCCGCCACCCACTGCGATCTTGTCCATATAAACGTCAGGCGCGTGCAGAAAACCGCCCGCCTGAGCAAGCGCTATGACAGCCAAGGCATTGGCCCCGCCGCGCGCCGTGATCGAGGTTCCTTCGAGCGGATCGAGCGCGATATCGACCTTCGGCCCTTTTCCGGTTCCGACTTTTTCGCCGATATAAAGCATCGGCGCCTCGTCGCGCTCGCCCTCGCCGATCACGACGATTCCGTCGATATAAAGGACGTTGAGCGCACGCCGCATCGCGTTGACGGCGACCTGATCGGCCTTTTTCTCGTCGCCGCGCCCGACAAGAAGCGACGCCGACAAGGCGGCAGCTTCGCTGACGCGCACCATTTCCATGGCCAGATTGCGGTCGGAATAAGCGGAAATATCAGTCATATCGTTCCCTTTTGCTTTCTGCCTCTTACGGTAGAGCTGACGACGCCACCCTGTCGCCAACGGTAAAGCCGTGGCGCGCGACGTCTCCGGCATTGATCTCGATAACTGCCGACACGTTGATCTGCGAGTCGATCGGCGCGAGATCGAACGGCTTCGCGTTCGTGACGATGCGGCCTATTGTTCCGTCAGGCTTCACGAACAGCATATCGAGCGGAATATATGTGTTCTCCATCCAGAACGCGACTTCGCGCGGCGGATCGTACGGAAAGATCATACCTGCATCCGACGGCAATTTTCGTACATACATCAAGCCGTAAATCTGCTGGCGCAGGCTTTGTGCAACCTCGACGTCATAGGAAAAAACCTTGCTGTCCTGACGGGTTACCGTCAATTTGGCATGCGCGAAAACGGGCCGCGCATGCGGCCACCCCTTCACGGCGGTCGCCCACAAAAGCAGCGCCAAAGCGGCCGCGGCGGCAAGAGCGAGAAGAAGAATCTTGTTTTTCGTCATACAGCCCCAGAATGCCTCTCAAGCGGCTCTTGTGATCCTGCCCCTATTTTGTCTA
>JAGWKW010000267.1 GCA_028865155.1 Alphaproteobacteria bacterium | reverse complement strand
AAGAAGATGAAGTTCGACGAGCTGGTGCCGAAGCTGAAGGCGATCACGGGCTCGAATCCCGACGCGCGTATTTTCGTGCGCGGCGACAAAGACCTTGCCTATGGGCGCATCATGGAAGTCATGGGCGCGATCAGCGAAGCCGGGTTTTCGAGGGTCGCGCTGGTGGCCGATCTACCGAAGCCGGGGCAGCGGGATTAGTGGAAGGTATATTGATGCGGGGGACGCATTTTCGGCGCGGGCGACGAACGCAGCGCGCCGATAATCCGTTCAAGGCCCATCGTCGCGCCGTCTTTTGCCCGCGCGGATAGTTCGCCGGGGACGAAAACCGATAATTCGCGCGCGAGTTTGTAATAATCGACGGCGCAGGCAATATATTCGACGCATTCGTCGATGCGCCCGGCTGCGTTGAAAAAATCCGCCATATATTCGCAAACGATTCCGGCGTTATAGGCGATTTCGGGGCGGCCAAAGCGGCGGATGGTATCGATGTCGCACGTGCCGACGACATAGCGCGCATGTTCCTGCTTGAAATCCGCATTGTCGGTCGCGATGCAGGCAGAACCCGCGATACGCGTGATTTCGTAATAGCCGTCGGGGGAAGCGAGCTTTGCCGCCCGTTCGGCCCAGGCGCGCGCTGCGCCCTGATTAGGCGGAACGCCGTCGCGTCCTTCGCCGTAGATGCGGGCAAGTTCGACCATCGCCGCGATGGCGGCGGCGCGATCTTTGCCGGGCCGTCTTGCGGTCCGCGCCAGTTTTCGGATATCCGCCATTTTTATTCTCCCCAAAAATGCCCTAATTGCTTTATAAACCAATAACGTGTTTCATGCCTGCGCGGCGCAGAATATGGTTCCTTAATAGTTTCAGCAACCCCAATACGCGATGTATAAAGCGACGGTTAACGACGACAGCCTGAAGAACGGCCTCGCGGTTTCAGCGGGGCTGCATTTTTTGATGTTCCTGTTTTTGTATTTCGGCCTGCCGCACCTGATCCCGCCTTTGCCCGAACATCACGAGCCGGTGCCGTTCAGCATCGTGACCATCGCCGACATGACCAATACGCGGATCAGGAAGCACGACGAGCCGAAGCACAAGCCCGCGCCTCCGCCCAAGCCGAAGGCTCCGCCTGCGCCCGCGAAGCCGCCTGAGCCGAAACCGGTCGAGCAGGCCAAGCTGCAGCCGCCCGCGCCGCCTTTGCCGGCCAAGCTGGAAAAGGATATCGAGGCTTTGAAATCTTTGCCGGCCAAGAAGCTCAAGCCGAAACCGGTCGAGAAGCCCAAACCGCAGCCGGACCTTATGGCCAGCGTTTTGAAGAATATCGCCAAGCTCAAGCCCGCGCCGCAAACGAAGCCGACCGATCAGAAAACGGATGCCAAGGCCGCAGAGCAGCCCGCGCAGACGATGGCGCCCGCCCTGTCGGACAGGCTGACGATTTCGGAGGAAGACGCGCTGCGCCGCCAGATCGGGCAATGCTGGAGCCCGCCGATCGGCGCGCGCGACGCGCAGAACCTCGTCGTCGAGATCACTATCGATGTCAATCCCGACCGCACCGTCGCCGACGCCGACATCGTTGACAAGGCGCGCTATAATTCCGATCCTTTCTTCCGCGCCGCCGCCGATGCGGCCGTGCGCGCCGTCCGCAACCCAAAGTGCAATCCTTTGATCCTGCCTCCGGGTAAATACGATCAGTGGAAGCGCATCGATTTCACCTTTGACCCGAGGGACTTTCTATGAACAGGGAACAGAGAATTGTGAGGCGTTTTCTGGGGCGGGTACTTCCGGCCAAATCGGATAATTGCCAC
>JAGWKW010000266.1 GCA_028865155.1 Alphaproteobacteria bacterium | reverse complement strand
TTTCATCCCGCGCCGGAAATGGCCGGAACACAACCGCACGAACGCAATGCGGTCGCGATGGTTCGGGTCCATATTGGCCTGCACCTTGAACACGAAGCCGGTGACCTTGTTTTCGGTCGGCTCAACTTCCCTCGTATCCGCTTTCTGCGGGCGCGGGGAGGGCGCATATTCGGCGAGGCCCAACAGCAATTCGCGCACGCCGAAATTATTGACGGCAGAGCCGAAATAAACCGGCGTCATATGGCCTTCGCGATATTTTTGTGCGTCGAAGACGGGGCACAGCCCGCGCGCCATCTCGACATCCTCGCGCAGTTTCCGCGCCGCGTCCGCGCCCAGCAATTCGTCCAGCTTCGTATCGGCCAGCCCGTCGCACTGAATGCCGTCGGTCACGGTTGCGCCGCCCTTGACGCGATCCATCAAAATCAGCCGGTCGCGCAGCAAATCGTAACAGCCTTTGAACTCGCGCCCCATGCCGATCGGCCAGCTTGCGGGCACGACGTCCAGCGCCAGCGTTTCCTCGATCTCGCTCATCAAATCGAACGGGTCGCGCGCCTCGCGGTCCATCTTGTTGATGAAGGTCGCAATCGGCACGTCGCGCAAGCGGCAGACCTCGAACAATTTCCGCGTCTGGCTTTCGATGCCCTTGGCCGCGTCGATGACCATCACCGCGCTGTCCACGGCGGTCAGGGTGCGATAGGTGTCTTCGGAAAAATCCTCATGGCCCGGCGTATCGACAAGGTTGAACGTGCGGTCGGCGTAATCGAAGCTCATGACCGAGGCCGAAACCGAAATGCCGCGCTCGCGCTCGACCTTCATCCAGTCCGACCGGGCGCGCCGCGCATCGCCGCGCGCCTTGACGGCACCGGCCATCTGGATTGCGCCGCCGAACAGCAGCAGCTTTTCCGTCAGCGTGGTCTTGCCCGCGTCGGGATGCGCGATAATCGCGAATGTCCGCCGTTTGGCCGTTATGGTTTCGAGGTTTTCGGTACTCATGGCCGCCGTTCATAGCGATATGCAGGGCTTTTGTCAGCATTTATCATCGCGCGCCGCTATGCTATAGAGGCGGTGCTATAAAGCCGGGCAGGAGCTTTGACGAAAGCCTGCTTTTAGTTTAGAATATTTCTAAACAACCAAAGGGGGTGCATCATGGCCAAGACCAACGGGCGCAACGCCGCCACCAAAATCGCCGAAATGCTGATCGACGTGCTCAGCGACACCTATGTCCTGACGGTCAAGACGCACGGCTATCACTGGAACGTGACCGGAACCTTGTTCCCGCAACTGCACGAGTTTTTCGGCAAACAGTATGAAGAGCTGTTCGACGCCGCCGACGACATAGCCGAACGCATCCGCGCGCTCGACCTTCCCGCGCCGGGCAGCATGGCGTCGTTTTTAAGCAACACGAAAATCAAGGAAGCCACGGGCGCGCCCGGCAACGCCGCGGCGATGCTGCGCGACCTGCTTAAATCCCACGAAACCCTGCGCGCGCGTCTGGCCGAAACGGCGGATGCGGCGGGCGAGGCGGGCGACAAGGCGACCGAGGATTTGATGGTCGAACGCCTGCGCGCGCATGACAAGATCATCTGGATGCTGCGGAGCCAGGCCGGGTAAGCGTTCTGTAAGCGATTTCAGGCTATTGGTTTCATAATTTCGGCATATAATGGCGCAGATTTGATCGTATGAAGGGCTTATACAGCAAGAATGAGTGCCACAAACAAACCGTGCAATGTTGTCGATATCGCCGACTTCAGGAAAAGCGCCGCGAAAAACACCGGCTCCCGCTTTGAAGGCTGTATAGT
>JAGWKW010000051.1 GCA_028865155.1 Alphaproteobacteria bacterium | reverse complement strand
TGGCTTGCCTGGAAACTGATAGACGACAGCTCCACATAATTCACGGTAGTCGGCTCCGATATCGGGGTATTTTTCTTTAAGCGCGCCAATGATGCCGTAAATTGAATCGACAGTTTTAGTCAACGCTCCCTTGCTGTATCCGGGAATCTGTATGATGTGGCGTTTTTGAGGTTCGTCAAGCTTGTGCCACATATGACCAGAATTGGAGGCCAAGGAAATATTGGGAAGGCGTCCATGATCCCCAATATGAGCGCCTAGATACTGCAATATGCTTTTCTCGCCGCGAGCCGTAACGATGACGAAGCGGCCAATGCGCGTGCAGAGGGTGTGCAGACCTTTGTATTGCTCTGTGGTAAGCGGTGCATCATCAAAATTTTTGGGATCTTTGTTCGCTAAGGTCAGATCGTAATCGACACAGATGAAGATGTTTTTGAGGGGAACGCCGTCGAGCTTGGAAAAGAAAATATCCGACATCATGAAAACCCCCCTTGGTTACTGTGCTGAATCGAAATACAAAGGCTCTAACTGTTGGTAGAGCCTTCTATATTTCTGGAGCTTGGGGAGCAAGTAGCTTTTTAATTTCGCATTGGGTTCAACGGCTTTCTGGCCTTTCGGTCGCGTCGAGACTTGGTTAACGGGCTCGTTTGTCGCCGCCATGCGCGCGAGTTTCGCCGCGCCGAAGGCGGGACCCTGGTCGCCATCGGCGACGTAAAGGATGCGCCGGTCCAGCGCGCTGGCGAGAATTTCGCCCCACATTTCGTTACGGGCGCCGCCGCCGATCAGCATGATGTCGTCGGCATGGGTTCCGGCTGCCGCGAGCGCATCCTGGCAATCGGCGAAGGCGAAGGCCACGCCTTCGAGAATAGCCTGGACGAGGTCGGCGTGCGTCGTTTCGTGCGTGATGCCGAAAAAAGCGCCGGTCGCCGCCGGGTTGTTGTGCGGCGTACGTTCACCCGACAGATAAGGAAGGAAGATCGTCGGATTGGCATAATTGATTTCGGTGACAAGCGCGACAAGGTCTTTTTCGCTGTCGGCGCCGAGGAAACGGGTTGCGGATTTGATGCAGCTGGCCGCGCTCAGGATAACGCCCATCTGGTGCCATGTGCCGGGAACGGCGTGGCAGAAGGCGTGGACGGTTTTTTCGGGGCAGGCTCGGAACTGGTTTGTGCCGGCGAAATAGACGCCCGATGTGCCGAGCGAGATGAATGCCTGTCCTTCGCCGAGCGCGCCGATGCCGACCGCGCCCGCGGCGTTGTCGCCCGCGCCGCCCGCGAAGACGACGCCGGGTTTCATGCCCCAGCGCTCCGCGAGTTCGGGTTTGAGCGTTCCGGCCACCGCCGAGCCTTCGCATAAAACCGGCATCTGCGCCTGGGTCAGGCCGCAGGCCGCGAGCATGTCGTCCGACCAGCGCCGGTGCGCGACATCGAGCCATAAAGTGCCTGCGGCATCGGACATGTCGCTGAAGAAGGCATTCGTGAAGCAAAAGCGAATATAATCTTTCGGCAATAGAACCTTGTCGATTTTGGCGAAGTTTTCCGGTTCGTGCCGCGCGATCCATAACAGTTTGGGCGCGGTGAAGCCGGGCATGGCGATATTGCCGGTTATTTTACGCGAGGCCGGAACTTTGTCCTCGATCAGGCGGCATTCCTCTTCGCATCGCCCGTCGTTCCACAGGATGGCGGGGCGGATGACGCGATGGTCTTTATCGAGGATAACGGCGCCGTGCATTTGCCCGGCAAGGCCGATGCCTTTGACGGCCGCGATTTGGGCGGGGTGGCGCGCTTTGATTTGGTCTATGGCGCTTTGCGTCGCCGCCCACCATTCGTGCGGATCCTGTTCGGACCATAGGGGATGCGGGCGCGAAATCGACAAGGCGACGGTTTGTTGATCGACGATGGCAGATTGTTCGTCGGTCAGGATGGCTTTGACGCCCGAAGTTCCGATATCAATGCCGAGAAACACGCGATGGATTCTTTCGAAGTTTCAGGATGACCGTAACCGCTAATAGCTTGCAGGGCGAAGGTCAAAACAAAACTGCGTGATTCGCAATGATTGCTGCATTGCGAAAAATCGCTGCATTGCAAAATTTTAACGAGTATCCATGCGCCGTAGCGGCGGCATGTAGAGCAGAAGTGCCGCGGCGACATAGATCGACGAATAGGTGCCGACCAGAATGCCCCAGGCCAGCGCCGCCGAAAGCGGCAGCAGCGTCGGCCCGCCCATGAAGACGAGCGGCAGGATCGCAAGCAAGGTCGTGCCCGCCGTCATGGTCGTGCGCGACAGGGTCTGGTTGACCGAGTCGTTGATGATGACGCGCAGGTCGGTGGCCTTCTGACGCCGCAATGTTTCGCGGATGCGGTCGAAGACGACGACGGTGTCGTTGATCGAATAGCCCGCTAGCGTCAGCAAAGCCGCAACCGCCGTCAGGTTGAAATCGATATGCAGGACGGAATAAAGCCCGACCGTGGTCAGCACGTCATGGAATGTCGCGATTAGGGCGGCAAGCCCGAATTGCCATTCGAACCGCAGCGCGACATAGGCCGAGATCGCCGCCATTGCCAGCATGGTGGCGAGGATGCCGGCATGCAGAAGCTCCTTGCCGACGGTGGGGCCGACGACCTGGATTTGGCGGTAATCGTAGGCGGTGCCGAGCTTGGCGCGCACCGCGTCGATTGCCTTCATTTGCGCGGATTCGCCGCCCTTCTGCTTCTGGATGCGGATCAGCACGTCGTCCGGCGCGCCGAATTGCTGGAGTTCGATTTCGCCCAGGTGCAGGCTTTCAAGCTCCGACCGCAGCGCCGCGATATTGATCGTCTGCGCCGCCTTGGCTTCGATCAGAATGCCGCCTTCGAAATCGATGCCGAAATTGAGCCCCTTGACGAACAGGGCCGCGATCGTGACGAGGACGAGGATGATCGTGACGCTGAAGGCCCACCAGCGCTTGGCGACGAAGTCGATCTTGGTGTCGTGGGGGATGATGTTGAGGGGGCGCAAAAACATTATATAAGCCTAGCCATGCTTAACTAAAGGGTTACACGGCATAGCATTGATGCTCTGACCCCTGCAACCCGTTAGAGCATTTCCCGAAAAAATAGATGGTATTTTAGATGGCGGGAAATGCTCTAAGTTTTTGTTTATCGAGCAGATTCACGCGAACGGTTGATGGCCGGAGGCCATCAACCGTTCGCGATCTGCTCTAATGTTTCGCGCCGGGCGGCAGCGCGGCATAGGTGATGTAGGCGTTCATCATGAGCTTTTCGGAACGCTCCATCCCGCTCTCCGGTGCTTGCGGGGCGGCATTCGCCATCATCGTCGCCCTGAACATCGGGCGTGGCTGGAACGGGGGATTGCCGGCGTTGAAGCTGATATGCGCGATGCGATAGGCGCGGCCCGGCAAGGAAGCGTTAAGCGCGGCAAGCTGGCTTTCCGCGTCCTTGTAAAGTTTCGCGCGCAAGGCGGCGCGGGCGGCTTCGGTTTCTTCGAGCGTCGGGGTGAAGCTGACCGGGCCGACGGAGACCTGCATCCCGGCGCGGCTGACCTTCTTCGCGGCCTCGGTCAAGCCGCCGAGATCGGCTTCGGGCAGCCGGGCGGTGAAGGACGCGCTCCAGCGGTCGAGGCCGGTTTGATCCTGCGCGCGGGTGAAACCGGTCAGGCGCCAGTCGCCTTTGGCGACTTCGGCGGCAGCTTTTTGCATGTCGGCGCGCATCCGCGCTGCCGTCGCGGCGCTGACCGACGCTTCGATATTGAGCGTGACGCGCGCGGTTTTGGTCGTGACCCAGTTTTCGGCCGACAGCGTCATCGTGACCGTGTCGTCGGGCCGCATTTGCTCGGCGCGGGCCGGGGCGGCGAGAGAGAAGGCGAGCGGGAAGACAAGGGCGGCGGCGAGCAGGGGGCGCAAGGACATGGAGGGCATCCGTCGTTGAAGAAAGGAAGCCAAGCCTATACCGGAATGCCGGAATTGAGAAGAGGGTCACAGATCGTCACTATTCTTGCACCGTCGGGATAAATGGTTATCACTAACCCCGCCCCTAACCCCGCATCAAGTGCGGGGCAGGCTCCCTCCCGCAAGGGGAGGGGAACACCATCCCTCTCGCGGTGTACAGGATTCTTTACTTCAAACTGTGACGCTGCTGGAAAAGCCGGACTGTACGCGCGAAATCAATCCGTTTTGCCGCGCAGGCCTTCGTTGAGCTTCTTCGCCGACTGGGCGAGGATGGACGCGACATTTTCCGGCAGTTCGACCGCGGAAATGTCGGCGACTTCGTCTTCGCCCGTCAGCGCGGGAATGACCGCCGACAGGTCGGCGTCGGTTCCGCCTGCGAAGCCGGCCGAGCCTTGCGCGACATAGCCGCCTGACGTGCCGCCTGCCTGTTTGCCCGGCGCGCGGGCGATTTCCTCGATCGCGAACTGGTCGCCTTCGAGCAATGGAGGCAGGCCCGCGCGGATCGCGGCACGTTCGGCCGCCGTCGTTTCGCTTTGATAGGCGGCGGCGACGGGCGTCGAGGGCATGTCGAAATCGTCGTATCCGCCGGAGGGGCGGGCCGCTTTTGCCGCCGATGCGCCTTGCGTGTCGGTCGTCGATTTTGTCGCCGGTATTTGAGCGACGGATGCCACGGCGGCCGCGCTCATTTCGATCGGGGACAGTTTTGCGTCGCCGGCTTTTTGAACGGCTGCAGCCATGGCCGCGATTTCGGGAACGTCGCGCGCGGCGTTGGCCGCGCCTTCGGCCGTCCATTCCGGATCCTGGAGGCGCGAGGTCAGTTCGAGGATCGCGCGGTCGCGCGCCTCGGTCGATTTGGTGACGCCTGGCACCGGCAGGAAGCGGTGGACGCGCAAAGCCTTGGCGCGTTCGGGCACGGCATAGAACATTTGAGCCTTGCAAGCCCAGTCGCCGAACAGAAGATGCGCTTCGCCTTCGCGCTGGCCGCGCAGATGGTCGTAATCGACGCGCTGGCGGGTGTTGATGCCGCCGGTGCCGCGGTCGTCGTAAAACGGCATGCTCGTGAACAGGCTCGACACCGTGTTGGTGGGTGCTGTGAAACCTTTGGCTTCCGCGACCCAGACCGTGCCGCCGTGGCGGGTGACGAATTCCTTGGTGTCGGTCGGGTCTTCGATGCGGCCCAGGATTTTGAGGTTGCAGTTGCCGACGATCGATTTGGCTTCCTGCTTGATGCGTTTTTCCATCGACGGCAGATCCTGTGTCGCGAAGACAAGCGAGAAGCCGAGGGAGCGCGCCTGCGCCGCCATGACGGCCATGCCCGCCGCGGTATAGTAACCGACTTCGTCGAACACGGTCATGAAGGAGGAGTTGGAATAGGTCTGCTTGCTGCCGATCGCGGTTTCCCATGCGCCTTCGACGGTGTTGCCGAGCGTGGCACCCATCATGCCCTTGAGGCACGAAGCCACGATCTTGCCGAGGTTGGCGGCTTCGTCGCCGGATTTTTCGAGCGCCGGGATCAGAACGATCAGGATGCGCCGGTTCAAAACGACGTCGAGCACGTCGATGTCGGCAAGCTGCGCCTTGAAGATATAGCCGTATTCGTCGGCCAAGGATTGCATGGACCGGGTGAACTGCATCGACAGATAGCCATGCTGCTGGCGCGCGACTTGAAGGTCGTACATCGGCTGGTCGGGGCTGGGTGGGCGCTCGTTGCCTTCGTCGTCGAAGGCCGCGTCGACAAAGCCCGGCAGCGTGTTCAGATAGCCCTTAAGCCCCAGAATGATGCGCTCGGGCAAGGTCTGGTCGCGCGACAGGCGGATGATCGGCTGAAGTTCGAGATGGTCGCGCACGACGCCGACATCGAGCAGCACGCCCTGCTTGTCGCGTTTATAAGTCAGCGCGGGCATCAGCGCGAACATGAGCGCGACGGCGCGCTCCTTCCACATGGCGTTGTCGCCGCCCGCGTCCGGCATCAGGTTGACGACGAGGTTGGCAAGGTACGAAGCCGAGCCGTTCGAGAACGGGTTCATCGAATTCGAGGTCGAGCCGTCGTCCGAGTTGCCGGTCATATAGTTGAGGACGAGGATGTCATCGTCGCGGCCGAAGCGGCGCGTCAGCGAATAAAGCGCGGCCCACAGATCGGTGTCCGCTTTACCGTCGGTATAGGAAAAACCCGATCCCCAGGCCAGCGCGTTCGTGACCATGGATTTGAGGCCTTCGGTTTTGCCCGAACCGGTCGTGCCGATATAAAGGATGTGCGTGCGCGCGCCGGTGTTGGTCAGCCATAATTCGCGTTGGAAATCGTCGTCGTCCGTGTCGGAAACATTGCCGAGGAACAGGATGCCATCGGAACGCCCGCCGCTCGTCTTGCCGGGCGGAGGGTTGTGGGAGTCGGCCATGTTGGCGTAGCGCGGCAGCTTGAAGGGCAGGGTGAAGGATTTTTTCAGCGTCCAGCGGAAATAGAAATAAAGGAACACGGCCGCGATATCCATGAAGCCCATGAAGGACTGGTCGCCGGAAAACAGAGAGATGATCGAGACGACTGCGACCGCGGCGATGATCTCGCCTTTGGACACATATTCGGCGAAGCGCACCGACACCGGGCGGATGTCGCGCAAAAAGTTGCGCTGCGCCATCTGGTGTTTTTTGAGAATAATAGGCATGAACGCGCGCCTCTTAGCCTTCCTTCGGAATGATGAAGGCAGTTTAACGGAAAATTGCGCTTTAGTCTTGAATGTTTCGCGTTAGTTTTTGGTTAATTCGCGGCTTTTATGGGCTTTGAAGAGGGCATTAACGGATTCCCGCGATAAAAATTCCGTTTTCATCGGCCAATTGCCGGGTTTTGTCGCAGTCGATGACGAGGCTGCGTCCGGCCTCGGCGGCAATGCCGCGCAGTCCGGCGGCGGCCACCGCAAGCACCGTATCGGGGCCGAGCGTCGGCAGGTCGTACCGTTCGTCCTGCTGCGGTTTTGCGGTTTTGACCAAGACGCCGCCGGCGCCGTCGCGGCGCAAGGTTTTGCAGCGGGCGAGAAGCGCGTCAGTGCCCTCGATAGCCTCGACGCCGAGGACGAGTCCCTGCTGCACCACGACCGACTGGCCGACATCGGCCTGGCCGAGCAGGCGTGCGACTTCTATGCCGCGCGCGATGTCTTTTTCGGCATCTGCGTCGGGTGCGATTTTGCCCACAGCTCCCTCGGGCATCAGGACGCCGCCGAGAATGTCCTGCGCGCCGATCATGCGCGCGCCGGTTTCCGCTTCGATGGTTTCGCCGATGGTGCGCAACAGAGCGTCGTCGCCGCCGCTTGCGAAACCGATTTTGGGCAGGAATTTCATCGCCAGCAAGTCGGGCTTGATCTCGCGCAAAGAAGGGCGGCGGACGCGCCCGATCATGACGAGTTCGCCGATGCCTTCGTCGGCAATCAGGGATTTGAGCTTGCCGAAAGCGCCGAGCGGCAGCCACGCATGCGGCGCGTCGTGCGCCAGATTTTGTTCCGCCTGTCCTTCGAGGCAGATGACGAAAAAGGCGCGGCCCTGCGCGCGGCAGGCTTCGATAACGCGATATGGCGCGGTACCGCCGCCCGCGATGATGCCGAGTTTGGGCCTGTTCGTCACTTCGTCAGGTCCGATACGGGGATTTGCAGATAGGCGCCGACGATTTCCGCACCCGGATTGGTCTTGACAATATGGGCGTTGGAAAGGTGGCTGATATAGGCAGTTGCGCGCAGGCCGTTGTCGAACTGCCAGCCGACCTCTACCTGCGAACGGAATTCAAGAGCCGAGCCGAGATAGCGCGGATCGTTGCCCCGGCCCCAAAGACCGAGAGCTTCCCCCCATGTCAGGATGGCATGGTGCCACAGCAAGGGAATGTCGAGATTGAGCCCGGCATCGGGATAGGTCGCGCCGTTGCCGTTGCCTTCGAAACCGACCGACGGGTGAAGCTGCATGAAGGGTTCGACGCTGTTGAAGCTTTTGTCGATGAGCGGCAGAAGCGAGACGCCCCAGCGGTATTCAACACGATAATCGACCGCGCGGCGCGAATTCTGCGGTTTGTCGAAATCGAAAATGCCGCCGCCGAGGCTTAAATAATCCGGCGTCGCCGCATAAGCGGGCGTGGCGCAAAGCACGCATAGAAGAGCGAGGAGAGCAAACGGACTTTTCACGAACCAAACCGGAATCAATAGTGGACGACGCAGCTTACGCTTTCAGGCTGCGGCCGACAACCTCCATCGTGTTAGGTGAAAGTTTCCTGTGCGCTGCAAGGCGTTTCAGTTCGGCTTTCATCTTCTTCTGCCGCGCCGCGTCATAGTCGCGCCAGCGCGCGAAATTCTTGGCGAGGCCGGCCGCGCTGTGCGGATTGAGCGGGTCGATTTGCAGGATCATGTCGGCGACGAAACGGTAGCCGGAACCGTCCTTGGCGTGGAACCCGGCGATATTGGCCGCGAAAACGCCGATCAGCGCCGAGATACGGTTCGGGTTCTTGAGCGTGAAGGCAGGATGTTTGAGCAGCGCGCGCACGGTTTTAAGCGTGTCGGGGCGTTTCGCGCCTGCCTGCACGGCCAGCCATTTGTCCATGATCGTTGGCGTTTTGATCCATTTCTTTTCGAAGGCTTTGAAGGCGCGTGCGCGCAGCGGCGATTTGCTTTCGGCCAGCATCGCGAGCGCGGCGATCTGGTCGGTCATGTTTTTCGATTTTGTCGCTTGTGCGAATACGGATTTGAAAGTCTTCGCGTCGTCGAGCGCCGACAGGTAGGACAGGCACAGATTTTTCAGCCCGCGCTTGCCGCGTGCGATGCCGTCGTCGTCGGTTTCCTTGACGGATTTGGCAAGCGTGGCGTGCGTG
>JAGWKW010000050.1 GCA_028865155.1 Alphaproteobacteria bacterium | reverse complement strand
GGCCTCTCCCGTAACCAGCGATGCGGGCCAAAACTCCAACGCCGCGCCGACCAACGCCGACACGAATGCGCCGTCGCTTTACAATGCGTTGGCAACCGCATCGAGCCCGAACATTCGCGGCACGGGCGTCAATACCGTCGCATAAATTTTCCGGTTAAATCGCCGAGCTGGTAATCGTCTGATAGGCGGCGATGGCCTTGTCGCGGATGGCGATGATTTCATCCAGAACGATTTCGGCGTTGTCGATCGCGGTCGCAACACTGGCAAGGTTGGCCTTGCCTGTCGCCGCCGCGTCGGCGGCTTTTTCGCCGCTATGCATCGTATCGACCGAGTCGCCGATGAAAGTCTTGAGCGCCGAAGCGAAGCGTTCGCCGCCGCCCGCCGCAGCCGGGGCGGATGCCGCGCCCGCCTGTTCCATCAGGCCGCCGGTTTTTTTGTAGACCGACAACACATCCATCGGATTGACCGCCATGACTTCGTTCTCCCCGTTTCCTTATTGCAGCAACGCGATCGTCCTCGACGCCATCGTCCTCGACGCCGCGATGACATCGAGATTGGCCTGGTACGATCGGCTGGCCTCGTTCATATCCATCATTTCGACGAGCGGCTTGACGTTCGGCATCAGGACATAGCCCTTCTTGTCGGCCGCCGGATTTGACGGGTCGTATTTCTTGACGAAGGGGGTGGTATCGGAGCGCACGCCCGCCGCTTCGACCTTGTAGGCCCCGACCGTCTTGTCGAACACGTTCTTGAAGGCGATGACCTGACGTTGATAGGGTTTCTGGCCCGGCGCGGCCGGCGAGGTTCCGGCATTGGCAATATTTTGCGCGATGATCTTCATGCGCTGATCCTGCGCCTGAAGCGCAGAGCCGGAAATCGAGAAAATATCGGTCAGTTCGTTCGACGACATTCTTTTCTTCCTTAAGCCGAGCTGCCTTTGATGGCGATTTTGAACAGGCCTGCAACCTTATGATAAACTTGGGCCACGGTCTGGTAGTCGATCGAGGTTTTCGAGACTTCCATCATCTGCTGCTCAAGGTCAACATTATTGCCATTGGGCAGCATCTGCGTGTTTTTGACTTGATAGGTCTGCGCGTTCACGCCCGCCATGCCCGGCGGAAGGATATCGTGCGCGTTGGTCACCGTCATGCTGAGATTGGCCTGCTGCATCGCATCTGCGAAGCTGGGCGCCTTGACCGCGAGTTCCTTATATCCAGGCGTGTCGGCATTGGCGACGTTTTCGGCAAGCACTGCCTGTTTCTGGGTCAGGTAGGCCATCTTCTTGCTCAGAAGATTGAGCAGGCTCGAAAGTCCTGAAACGTCGGAGCTCATCGGGGACACCTCTCGCTGCGCAGCGTTGCCGTTGCGTATCCGGAACATTGTGACGCCGCGGCGGTTAACAATGGGTTAATTGCCCTTGGCAGATAGATGGGTTAGAGTGTTTTTCATGGACATCCTGGACGAAAATCGACCTCAGCCCCCCAATACCGCCCCCATAAACCCGGAGCGCGCCCGTCAGGTTGCAGTCGCGATTAAAGGTGGCGGCACAGAAGGCAAGCCCGATTCTCTCCCCAAGGTTATCGCATCCGGATACGGAAAACTAGCGGAACAAATTCTCGACTTGGCCTTCGACAAGGGAATCAGGGTACGCGAGGATGCAGATCTGGCTGAATTGCTGGCCATGCTCGATCTCGATACGCCGATTCCAAGCGAAGCGGTCGTCGCAGTTGCCGAAATTCTGGCAAGGGTTTACCAAGCCAATATGCAGGCAGGCGCGGCGCTGCCGGAAGGACGAACGCTATGACTGGATCTTCTCCGCTCGAAACGGAATTCGAAGCGATCAATGCACATCTTGACGCCGCCGGGGAAACGGCGCGGCAGGGCTACATGCCCAACCTGAACGGGCTGGACAAGCGCATCGCCGCTTTATGCGCCACGCTTGAAAAAAGCGAGTCTGATATCCAGCAGCGCTGCCTGCCTTTGCTCGAGGCGCTGTTGAAAAAGCTCGATTCCTGCGAAAGCGAAATCCGCGCCAGCCACGCGAAAAGAACCGACGGGAATATCCAATGATCTCAAGCGCGGCGGGGGGTGATGTTTCGTGGCTGCGCCTTGCGCTGGCCTTTTCGTTGGTACTCGCCCTGCTGGCGGGGCTTGGTTTTATTCTGAAATATGTCAGCACGCGCGGCCTAATGTTATCTCCGGTGGCAGCTAGAAAACGGCGCATGAAAATCGTCGAAAACCTCGCCCTTGATACGCGGCGGCGCCTGGTCATCGTCGATTGCGACGGGCGGCAACATTTGCTTCTCTTGGGCGCAGAGCGCGATATAGTTGTCGAAACGAATCTTCCCGCCCCGCCCGTGCCGTCCGCCAATCCATGAAACGCTTTTCCCCAAAACTTCCTTTCCTTCTGGCCGGGCTTGTTGCGCTGGCTGTCGTTCTGGTTCCGGGGCAGGTTTTCGCGCAGTCGATTACCTTCAATGCCGGGCACGGGCCGTCGATGACCGCGCGCATCATCCAGATGATCCTTTTGATCACGGTGCTGTCGCTGGCGCCGTCGATCCTTGTCATGGTCACGAGTTTTACCCGCATCATCGTCGTGCTGTCGTTCCTGCGTACCGCGCTCGGCACCCAGACCACGCCGCCCAATGTCGTCCTGATCAGTCTCGCCTTGTTCCTGACGATGTTCATCATGCAGCCGACCTTCGACGTGGCCTGGACCAATGGCATACAGCCTTTGATGAACAACCAGATCGACGAACAGGCCGCCTTCACGCGTACGGTCGACCCGTTCCGCGATTTCATGCTTAAACATACGCGGCCCAAGGATCTGGACCTGTTCGCTGAGATCAGCAAAGAAAATGCCCAAGCCGCCGCAGCCCCCAAAGCATCCGATCAGCCTGCCATGCCGACCTTGGCGCAGCAGCAGGCCGCCGCAAACGCTGCGGCAGGCACGGCGGCAAACAAGGGCGCGCCGAAACAGGAGGTTTCGCTGCGCGCGCTGATCCCGGCCTTCATGATTTCGGAATTGCGACGCGCCTTCGAGATCGGCTTTTTGCTGTTCCTGCCGTTCCTGATCATCGACATGGTCGTGGCGTCGCTGCTCATGTCGATGGGCATGATGATGTTGCCGCCGTCGCTGATCTCGCTGCCGTTTAAGATCATTTTCTTCGTTCTGGTCGATGGCTGGTATTTGATCTGCGGTAGCCTGATCCAGAGCTACGGCAGATAATTCATATATATCAATGAGTTATCAAGAAAATTGCGTTTTTTATAAGGAAAGTAATACTTTTCCAGTATGGTCTACCCATTATTTTCAAGGAATTATGGGTAGTTGATATGGGTTTGGGGCTTAAAAACTTTTCCGAATTGCGCTTTGTCGCAGCAGCCCGCAATTGGGCATCACGTATCTCCCAGCAAGATTTAAACGATGCTTACCTCAAGAATGCCGCCCTGCAGGCGGAACTTGAGGGGGTTCGTGAAGAGCTTTTACTTACAAAGCAGCAAAAAGAAGCGGCAGAAAAATTGGCTTATACGGATGCTCTTACAGGCCTTCCCAATCGCCGCGCTTTTGAGGACAAAATACATTCTTTGGCTTCTTTGGCTCAACGACATAATTGGGACGTAAATAACGGTACGCATGTGAATGACGAGGAAGTTGAAAAAGCCATCGTTGTCATAAGCTTCGACCTTGATCACTTCAAAAGCATCAATGATGTGTATGGCCATGATACCGGCGACGAAGCCCTCAAGCTTGCCGCAGCTGTAGCCAGGAAAGTTTTTCACCGCGGCGACGATATGGTCGCCCGCCTGGGTGGAGAGGAATTTGCAGTTATCTACGAAGTAGAGGCCGAGAAAGCCCTCCGATCAGCCAAACAAATGGCTGACAATCTTTATGACGCCATCAACAGAGAATGTCATTTGAATGTAAACCCTCTGATGAACGATGCCACCAATATCACCCAACACGACATCAATGAAAAATATCTTTCATCCGATACAAGTCGCGTTATCCGCAAAATCACCGCAAGTATCGGCGTCACCTTGTTTACGCCCAGTGGCGAAGGGTCCGCAAAAGAAATTGTTGCGGAAGTTATGCGGCGCGCCGACCAAGCCACATACGATGCCAAAAACAACGGCCGCAACTGTATCCGCTTTATTGATGCACCATGGAATATAATAGCTCGTCGGCCTTACGATCCTCCGGCTGCAGCTAATGCCGCCTCTGCCACGGCCTAATTCTTGCGTCGCTCGAACCCCATCAGCACGCGATAATCCGGCCCGGCCTGCAGCGCATCACCTGAAAGCGGAATGAAGACATGCATCTTCTGGTCGCTTTCGCCGCGCGTCGCGCCATCCTTGAAGTCGAATGAAACAGTCATAAGCTGGCGGTTCAGAATATCGTCGGATGGATCGACCACGGCGGTGAAGAACGAAAAATCCTCATGCGTGCCGCCGAGGCGCGGGCCTTTCGCGCCTTCGATATGCAGCGTGTAATCGACGTCGATGCCGTTATCGTGATACTCGCATGTGCCGTCGACCTTCGTCATCCGCGCGGCGGCGACAAGCTGATCCGGAGCAGGTTTTTCGTCGCCGTAATCATATTTTTCCTGCGCCTCTTTCAAAATCGCGACCTGCGGACAGATCAGATTGGAAAGATCGGCTTTGACATGTTTTGCCGGAATATCGCTTTCCATTTTGTGCGCAGCTTTGCCGCCATCATCGCTCGCGCAGGCTGCAAGAACGGGCAACAAGACCAGCAGCATCAACAAACGGCACGATTTATTCATAACGTTTCCTCCAGTTTCCGCGCGGCACGGTCGATGATCGCAGCCGCTTCGTCGATCTGCGCTTCGGTTACGATCAACGGCGGCAACAGGCGCAAGGTATTTTCGCCCGCCTCGACCGCCAGCATTTTTTCGGCGCGCAAGGCAGCTACGACTTTACTGTTTTGCGGCACGCAAACAAGCCCCTGCATCAGCCCTTTGCCGCGCACGCCGGTGAAGATTTTCGGATGTGTCGCGACGAGTTTTTCAAGCGCGGCGGCGAAATAATTTCCTTTACGCACAACCTCATCCAGAAAGCCGGGCGCGGTCATAACGTCGAGCACGGCATTGCCCGCCGCCGTGGCGAGCGGATTGCCGCCATAAGTCGAACCGTGCGTACCCGGAACCATGCCATGCGCCGCGCGTTCGGTCGCAAGGCACGCGCCGATGGGGAAACCGTTGCCCAAAGCCTTGGCGATGCACATGACGTCGGGCGTCACACCTGCCCATTCATGCGCGAACAGTTTGCCGGTGCGGCCCGTGCCGCGCTGAATTTCGTCGAAATAAAGCAGCAATCCTTGTTCGTCGCACAAAGCCCGCAACCCGCGCAGGAATTCAGCCGAAGCGGCCTTCATGCCACCTTCGCCGATCACAGGTTCAATGACGATCGCCGCCGTTTCGGGCGTGATTGCGGCGCGCACGGCGTCCATATCGCCCCAAGGCACGAGATCGAAGCCATCGATCAGCGGCCCAAACCCGGAGACCATCTTTTCAGCCTTCGATGCGGCGATGGCGGTCATCGACCGTCCGTGGAAACAGCCCTGAAAACTGATAACGCGAAAATGCTGCGGCTGGCCTATGCTGCTGAAATATTTGCGGATGAGCTTGATGCCGCATTCCCACGCTTCGACGCCGGAATTCTGGAAAAAGACGGTATCGGCGAAAGTCAGATCGACGAGTCTTTGCGCCAGCCTATCGCCGCCATGGGTCTTGAACAAATTCGACGTCGCCCACAAAGTTTTGGCCTGTTTTTCGAGCGCGGCAACAAGCTGCGGATGGCAATGGCCGAGCGACGCGACGGCGATGCCCGCGACAAAATCGAGATAGCGTTCGCCTTTGTCGGTGAACAGGTACGCGCCCTCGCCGCGCTCGAAATAAAGATCGACGCGGTTATAAACGGGCATGAGGGCGGAAATGGTCATGATTTGAGCTTGTACCCGGCGGCGATCAGGCGATAGGCGAGCGTCATCAGCGCGATATTCGTGAAAGCCATCACCAGAATGCCGATATGCAGCGTATGGTCGGAAAGCCCGATAAAGCCGTAGCGGAAACCGTCGATCATATAGAAAAACGGGTTCAGATGGCACAGCAACCGCCACGCGCCCGGCAGCCGATCTGCCATATAGAAAGTACCGGACAAAAAGGTCGCCGGCATGATGATGAAATTCTGCACCGCCGCGAGATGGTCGAATTTTTCGGCCCATATGCCGCCGAGAACGCCAAGCAGCGCCAGCATCATCGACCCCATGACGGCATGATAAAGGACGTAATCCCAATGCAGGATGCGGATATGGGCGACGACGGACAGGCACGCGATTGAGACGATGCCGACGACAAGCCCGCGCGCTACGCCGCCGGTGACATAGCCCACGACCAGTTCGAACGGCGACAAAGGCGGCATCAGAACATCGACGATATTGCCCTGTATCTTCGAAATGACCAGCGAGCTTGAGGTGTTGGCGAAGGCGTTTTGCGCCATCGACATCATGATCAGGCCCGGCGGCAGGAAAGCGAGATAGGCCACACCGTCAATCATGCGCCCGCCGCCGCCAAGCGCGAAAGCGAACACGATATAGTACAGAAGTGTGGTAACCACCGGCGCGACGATCGTCTGGGCATAGACTTTGAGAAAACGCCCCGTCTCCTTGCCGATCAGCACATAAAGGCCGAGCCAGTTGACCGCACCGATCCGGCGCGGCCCCAGATTGCCGGAAGTCGCTTCCGTCATGCTTTCTCTCCCTTCGTCGGATCGACGCCCATGCACCAGCAGATGATCGCCTTTTGTGCATGCAGGCGGTTTTCCGCTTCGTCCCACACGACGGATTGCGGCCCGTCGATGACTTCATCCGTCACTTCCTCGCCGCGATGCGCGGGCAGGCAATGCATGAAGATCGCGTGCGGCGCGGCGCGTTTCATCAGCGTGGCATCGACCCGATACGGGGTCAGCAACTGTTCGCGCACCGACGCGTCGCTGTTATGCATCGACACCCAGCAATCAGTCAGGACGATGTCGGCGCCTTCGACGGCATCCACGTTCGCCGCGACGGAGATTTTCGCGCCGCGCTTTTGCAAGGCGGCCAGCAAATCCTTGGGCGGCACGAATTCCGGCGGGCAGCAGATATGCAACGAGAAATCGAAGATCGCGGCGGCATGCATCCAGCTGATCAGGATATTGTTGTCGCCGTCGCCGATCCAGACGACTTTTTTGCCCGATAGGCTGCCGAGTTTTTCCTCCGCCGTCATGATGTCGGCCAGAACCTGGCATGGATGCGAATGGTCAGTCAGGCCGTTGATGACGGGCACCGACGCGCCATCGGCAAGCTCATGCAGCTTGTGCGCCGCGAAGGTGCGGATCATGATGATGTCGACGAAGCGCGACAGGACTTTGCCCGTGTCGGATACGGTTTCGCCGCGTCCGAGCTGGATTTCCGCGCCCGTCAGCGTGGTAACGTGCCCGCCGAGCTGGCGGATACCGACCTCGAACGACACGCGCGTCCGGGTCGATGGTTTTTCGAAAATCAGCGCCAGCGTCTTGCCTTCCATCGGGCGGTAGGCGAGCGGCACTTTTTTCAGTTTATGCGCAAGGGCAAGAATGTTCCTGATGTCTTGCGGTTCGACGAGGTCGATGTCGAGAAAATCATGCGTTTGTATGGTCATTGAATGTCCTTATGGGTGCGTGGAACGGAAAATCGTCGGCTTCCCGTCTTTATCGTCGCCCCCTGCCATATGCTTCGCGGTATTCCTGCCCCAGCCGCGCATACTGGCCCGCGCGCAGATCGAATTGCGCAATGTCGTCCGGCATTAGCTTGCGCCAGAATTTCGCCGGGCTCCCGGCCCACAATTCGCCCGAAGCGACGGTCTTTCCCGGCGTCAGCAACGCGCCTGAAGCCAGCATACCTTCGCTTTCGATTTTCGCGCCGTCCATGACGCCCGATTTCATGCCGACAAAACCCCGGCTTTCGACCACGCAGGCGTGAAGCAATGCCATATGCCCGACGGTGACATCGTCGCCGATAATCGTGGGATAACCGTCCAATGGGATTTTACTGTGCGCGCTGACGGGCTGTTCGCCGGATGCGACATGGATGACGGTACCGTCCTGAATATTGGTGCGCGCGCCAATGCGAACTTTGTTCACGTCGCCGCGAATGACGCAGCCGAACCAGACGGAGCTTTCAGCGCCGATTTCGACATCGCCAATGACAACCGCGCCCGGCGCGATAAAAGCTGTCGGGTCGATTTTCGGCCATTGGCCGCGATAGGGAAGGATAAGGGGCGCCTGCATAACAGAAACCGAAAAAGAAAGCCGGATGATAGCCTAAAAACAAAACGGGGGAAACTTTCGTTTCCCCCGTTTGTGTACCGAAAGAAACTGCGCTTAACGCTTGCTGAACTGGAAGCGCTTGCGGGCCTTGACGCGGCCGTATTTCTTGCGTTCGACGACGCGGGCGTCGCGGCGCAGGAACTTGGCGACCTTGAGCGGCGCGCGAAGCTCCGGCTCGAAATAGGTCAAAGCCTTCGAAATGCCGTGCTTGACGGCACCGGCCTGACCCGACAACCCGCCGCCATTGACCAGGACTTCGACGTCGAACTGGTTGGCGCGGTCGGCCACGGCGAAGGGCTGGTTGACGATCATCTGCAAGACCGGGCGCGCGAAGTAAACTTCGACCGCGCGGCCATTGACCGTGATCTTGCCTTTGCCCGGCTTGATCCAGACGCGGGCGATGGCATTCTTGCGCTTGCCGGTGGCATAGGCACGGCCATACTGGTCGACCTTCTTTTCATGCTTGGGACTTTCCGCATTGTCCGCAACGGCGGGCGCGGCCTTGGCGGCGGCGGATT
>JAGWKW010000265.1 GCA_028865155.1 Alphaproteobacteria bacterium | reverse complement strand
TTTCGCGCTCCGCGTGGAACATCCCCTTCACGCCGGATGACTCTGCTTGGCTTGCCCTTAATCTCAAGAGCGCCAGCCGTTTCGTCACCGCAGGCTATTTCTCACTTTTGCAACAATCGAAACCGCGTCTAGATTGCGTTTTCTGCATTTTCAGCAGGGCACGAACCCACCACCGATTCCGTAAAGGCACGCGGGTTTTATGCTTTTTCTACCTATGCGTCAAGGACATATTTGATTGCGAAGCCCTGAAAATCTGGCCTGAACGCGATCCTTTGCCCGGCGGGGAAATTCCATGCTCTACAAAGGGTAAATCTTCGCTATAACACTCCCTCTATCTTCCTGCCCCCACGGTTCCATGCTGACGCTTATCGACGGTTCAGGCTTTATTTTCAGGGCTTTTCACGCTCTGCCGCCGATGACGCGCAGCGACGGCACGCATGTCAATGCCGTATACGGCTATTGCAACATGCTTAACAAGCTGATCGCCACAGGCCAGATCGACCACAACCCCATCGCCGTCATTTTCGACGCGGGCCGCAAGACCTTCAGAAATGAGATTTACAAGCAATACAAGGCACATAGGCCGGAACCGCCCCCTGAACTGGTACCCCAATTCGCCCTGATCCGCGAGGCCACGCGCGCCTATGGCCTGCCTGCCGTCGAACTTGCCAATTACGAAGCCGACGACCTGATCGCCGCCTATGCCAAGGAAGCGCATAAAAAAGGCATTCCGGTGCGCATCATCTCGTCCGACAAGGATTTGATGCAGTTGATCCGCGATGGGGTCGAGATGCAGGACCCGATCAAAACGACCATGGTCGGCGAAGAGGACGTGTTCAAAAAGTTCGGCGTCACGCCGGACAAGGTCGTCGAAGTGCAGGCTTTGGCCGGCGACAGCATCGACAATGTACCGGGCGTGCCCGGCATCGGCGTCAAGACCGCGGCCGAACTTATCAATCATTATGGCTCGCTCGAAAAATTGCTGGCCGATGCCGAAAACATCAAGCAACCGAAACGCCGTCAGGCACTGATCGAAAACGCCGAACTCGCGCGGATTTCACGCAGGCTCGTGCAGCTTGACGACAATGCGCCGATGCCCGTGCCGCTCAAGGAACTTCAGCGCCGTGAAAACAAAAAAGATCTGATCGAATTTTTGCAGGCGCAGGAATTCAAATCCCTGCTCGCAAAACTCGGCGCACCGATGCATACGCCAATGCCGCAGGAACCTGTCGCCGACATCAAGCCGAACGAACCCGAACAACATCTGGTCGATGTTAAAACGCAATATGAATTGGTACAGACGGAAGAACGTTTGCAATGGTGGGCCGATGCCGCGTGCGCGCGCGGCATCCTCGCGCTCGATACCGAAACGGATTCGCTGACCGCCTGCACGGCAAAGCTTGTCGGCGTGTCGCTGGCCATCGAACCCGGCAAGGCTTGCTACATCCCCATCGGCCATGTCGATCCGCAAAGTTCCGGCGATGGCGGGCTTGCGCTCGGCGGCGATGCGCCGGAGCAAATCAGTGTCAAATCGCTCGTCAAAATCCTGCGCGATGTTTTGCGCGACCCGTCCGTCCTCAAAATCGCGCATAACCTGAAATATGACGCGCAAGTGCTTGGCCAGCACGGGCTTGTTGTCGAACCTTACGACGACACGATGCTGTTATCCTTCGCGCTGGCCGCAGGATCGCACGGACATGGGCTCGACGAGCTTGCGATGCTGCACTTCAAGCACAAGATGATCGCCTATGCCGACGTGACCGGAACGGGAAAGAACAAAATCACCTTCGACCGCGTCGCGCTCGATAAGGCTGTCGATTACGCGGCCGAAGACGCCGATTTCACGCTT
>JAGWKW010000049.1 GCA_028865155.1 Alphaproteobacteria bacterium | reverse complement strand
TCAACTGTTCCTATTCGGGGCACGATCTATAGAGGGAAACCATGAACGGACTGCTCGCCAAAGCCCTGATGACCCGCCCAGTTACCATCGACGCACCCGCGCCGGATGCGGATGCGCTGGCTGAACTTGCCAATGCGCTGGCCAAGCACTCGCGTCGTCTTCTGGGGCGCTCGCTGACCATCCGCGAGGTCGATGCAGGGTCGTGCAACGGCTGCGAGCTTGAAATCCATGCGCTTGGTAATGCGTTTTACGATGTCGAGCGTTTCGGCATCAAATTCACCGCTTCGCCCAAGCATGCCGATGTGTTGCTGGTCACGGGGCCCGTTACGCATAACATGAAATTCGCGTTGCAGCGCGCCTATGACGTGATGCCCGACCCGAAATGGGTCGTCGCCGTCGGGGATTGCGCGGCGAATTGCGGCGTTTTCGCGGGCTCTTACGCCTGCGCCGGCGCGGTGGCCGATGTCATCCCGGTCGATCTGCACATCAAAGGCTGCCCGCCGCAGCCCATCGATATGCTCAAGGGGTTGCTGGCGCTGCTCGAAACCGTATCGAAAAGAAAATTCGCTTAACCTGATTTACGCCGCCGCGTTTTCCAGCGTTGCGCGATGCGCGCCGCAAGCCTGCGCCGCGGCTTGAAGGCGACGATATTCGCGGCGTCGGCGATATGCTCGTGCATGATGCGGTCGAGGATGTCGGGAATTTCAAACACGGCCCGGTTATCCATTTTGCGGACATTGATGCGCATGTCTTCAAGTTTTCTGCCATCGATCAGGCCGCGTACAACCTTCGCTATGGAACGGAAGCTCGGTACGGCAAGGCCCACACCCGCTTGCGCGGCGACTGTAACATTGGGACGTTCCTGTATCATCGTGCGCGCGTTGCGTTCGACGATGACAGGCAGGCCCATGCGCCACGCCTCGCTCATGCTGCCGGGGCCGGGCTTGCCGATGAAGAAATCCGCAAGCCGCATATAGGAGACGACATCCTGCGTATAGCCGATGGCGGCGCAATTTTCCTTGCCTTGCAGTTCTGCGCGTAAGGATTCATTGCGTCCGCACATGACGATACATTGCACGCCAAGCTTTGCCTTGTTGAGTCGGTCGACGATATCTTCGGCGACGTTCGACCCATAGCCGCCGAACATGACGATCGCGGTGGCTTTGTCTTCTGCCAGCCCAAGTTCGGCGCGCCGCAGGCGCGGCGCGTGTTCCGTGCGATAGAAAGACGGGCGCAAAATCATGCCCGATGTTCGGAAAATACGTTCGTCGCGGTACCATCCCGTCGCGCGCGCTTGCTGCGCGGCGTAATCCGTGCCGCAGACAAGATATTGATCCTGCTTTTCCTGCCAGAAGTGCGGCGGCGTATCGGCCATGTCGGTCATGATCGTGACGAAGGGCACGTGCGGCCGTTCGGCCTGCAGCGAACGGAACAGCACGCCGTTGAAATTGGGGATCAGGGAAACGACGATATCGATTTTTCCGTTTTCGCCGCGCCAGTGCTCGCGCAAAACATTTTCGATGCGCGGCGCGCATAGCTTGATGACAGCCTGCAAGCCGCGCAGGAAAGGGCGCGAGCCGTAAGTCAGCCCCATTTTGAGCGCGGCGTTATAAAAATCCTGCGCCGGGACGCCCGTCATTATGTAAAGCGGGTCGGCGGATTTCAGGACTTCCTGCAAATTGACGACCTCGACGCGCCAGGACGGTTTCCGTTCGGCCAGCGACTCTTTCAGCGCTTCGGTGGCGGCGCGGTGCCCCCCTCCGGCGTCGAAGAAAACCAATTGAACGCGGCGTTGTTCATTATCCATCCGTTCATGTTCCTTTCAATCGGCGCGAAAGTCCAGGCGTTATTCGGGCATCTCGAATACGCGACTGTGTTGCAGGCACGGCACCTTGCGCCGCGCTTCGGTAACTTCGTTCATATCAAGTTCGGCTGTGATGATGCCGGGGCTTTCGCCGCCTTCGGCCAAAATCTGGCCGTTGGGCGCGATGATCAGCGAATGACCGTAGCTAAGCCGGTTGGCGTTGTGCATGCCGCACTGGCCCGGTGCTATCACGAAACACCCGGTTTCGATTGCGCGCGCCCGCACCAGAACATGCCAGTGCAAACGCCCCGTCGTGGCGACGAAAGCGGCGGGGATCGCCAGGATCGACGCGCCCGCCTTGGCCAGCGCGCCATAAAGCTGGGGAAAGCGCAGGTCGTAGCAAATGCTAAGCCCGATCTTGCCCCATGGCATGTCGGCGGTCACGGCGCGGCAGCCGGGGCGGTAATTGTTCGACTCGCGGTAGATTTCGGTCTCGCTCAGGTCTGCGTCGAACATATGGATTTTGTCGTAACGCGCTGCGATCTCGCCTTTGGGCGTGAAGAGCAGGCTGCGATTGGCAAGCCGGTCTTCTTCGGTCGCGACCGGAACGCTGCCGGCCAGAATCCACACACCGGTTTTGCGCGCTTCGGTGCGGAAAAAATCGACGGCGGGATGGTCTTCCTCGCGCGGCGACTGGGCGAACAAAGTTTCGCGGTCGGCGCCGATCAGGGCCGCGTTTTCGGGCAAGGCGATGAAATCCGCGCCGCGTTTGCGCGCCTCGCGGATCATCGGGCGCAGTTTTTCAAGATTGGCGGCAAGGTCGGGCGTTGTGTTGGTCTGGACGCAAGCCGCAACAAAATGAGACATTTACTCCGCCAGCAACGGATCGAGTTTGCCTGCCGCATCAAGCGCAACCAAATCGTCGTAGCCGCCGATATGCCTGTCGCCGATGAAGATTTGCGGAATGGTACGGCGCCCGCCCGATTTTTGCATCATCTCGGCCAGCTTGTCGGCATCGGCTTTGACGTTGAAATCCTCGAACGCCGCGCCTTTTTTCTTCAAAAGCATTTTGGCGCGGTCGCAGTAAGGGCAGGCGGGGCCGGAATAAACGATAACGCGCGCCATATCAGTCCCTGTTGTCGCGGTGGTTGAGCTTGAATCCCAAAGAATTCATGATCGGCCAGCACACGCAAACGCCGACCACGCCGATGACGATCATGGTCCAGGGTAGCGCGGCATTGATCAGGCGATGCACGAACAGATCGCCCCATGCCCAGCCCGTATGCGGCGTGTAGCCGCACCAGTCGACGCCGAAAACGCTGTGGGCTGCACCGCAGAATGTCCAGTGCAGCATCTGCCCGCCGACCAGCGAGGTGACCGCGCCAAGGATGAAATAGACGACCCCGGCGATGATCAGGAAATAGGCAACGGTATAGATTTTCTCGACGACGGTGAGCAGAAGAGATTTTGGACTTTTATAGGACATGGCGCGGCACTCCTTCGCTTCACGCAATAGAGTACCAGAATATGGCAATTCTAGGTCTTAAGCAAACCGGTTGCTGCGGTTGAAGCCGGTTGGGGCCATTTTTCCGGCCTGGGCGCGTTCGCCCTTCCATGCGCGGATGTCGGTTTCGGTGCGCGTCCGTCCGCCCGACGCCCAGCTCAGCCCTTCCTTGAGCGTGAAGGTTTTGAGGTCGGACAACGATCCACCGCTGTATTTTTGCAGGATTACGCCACGTCCGCGTGCCATTTCGGGCAGATCGGCCACGGGGAAGACCAGCATTTTGCGGTTCGTGCCGACCACGGCGATCGTATCGCCTTCGACGGATGCGAAGGCCGCGGCCTTGGCCTTGTCGCCGACATTCAGAACCTGCTTGCCGTTTTTGGTCTGGGCCAAAACTTCGTCGGCTTTGACGATAAAGCCGCGCCCGTCGCTCGACGCGACCACGAATTTCTGCTCCGGTTTGTACAGAACCATGCCGAGGATTTCGCTGTCGCCCGGCAGGTCGATCATCAACCGCACCGGCTCGCCGAAGCCGCGCGCCGACGGAAGCTTGTCGCCGGACAGGATATAGAACCTCCCGTTTTCGGCGAAGATCAAAATCTTGTCCGTGGTTTCGGCGTTCAGGACGAAACCTTCCTCGTCGCCTTCCTTGTACTTAATCGCGGCGCGCGCGTCGGCGGAATCCGCGATATGGCCTTTCATTGCGCGGATCCAGCCCTTGGCCGAACACAGCACGGTGATATTTTCGCGCTCGATCACGGCTTCGACGGGAACCATAAGCTCGGCAGGCGCGTCGCCGATTTCGGTGCGGCGCGCGCCAAGCGCGGTGCTCTTGGAAAATGTTTTTTTCAGTTCGGCGATCTCGCCATCGATAAACTGCCAGCGCAGATCTTCGTCCTTGAGCAGCTTTTTCAATTCGGCCTGCCTGCCGGAAAGCTGTTTCTGCTCGCCCTTGATCTCCATCTCCTCAAGCTTGCGCAAAGACCGCAGCCGCATATTCAAAATCGCTTCGGCCTGCGTTTCGGTCAGGTCGAAGGTTTTGATCAGAACGGGTTTCGGCTCGTCCTGCGTGCGGATGATCTTGATGACCTTGTCGAGATTCAGATAGGCGACCAGATAACCGGCCAGCACTTCAAGCCGGTTCTCGATCTGCGCCAGCCGGTAACGCGACCGCCGGATCAGCACATCCTGCCGGTGGTCGAGCCAGCCGCGCAAAACTTCGCGCAAATCCATCACGCGCGGCACGCACTCCTTGTCCAGCACGTTCATGTTCAGCGCGATGCGCGCTTCAAGATCGCAGGCGCGGAACAGGGATTCCATCAACACGGCGGGATCGACATTGCGGCTTTTCGGCGTCAGGACGATGCGGACATCGTCGGCGGATTCGTCCTGCACGTCGTCGAGCAGCGGCAATTTCCGCGCCTGCAGAAGTTCGGCCATTTTCTCGATCAGGCGCGATTTCTGCACCTGATACGGGATTTCGGTCACGACGATCTGCCACGCGCCCTGCTTCAGCCCTTCCTTTTCCCATTTGGCGCGCAGGCGGAAAGAGCCTTTGCCGGTTTTATAGGCGTTGACGACCGCTTCGCGGCTTTCGACCAGAAGGCCGCCGGTCGGAAAATCGGGGCCGGGGATGAAGCTGACCAGTTTTTCGATCCCGGCACTGGGCGTCTGGATCAGATAGCGCAGCGCGTCGCACAGTTCGGCGACGTTATGCGGCGGGATGCTGGTCGCCATGCCGACGGCGATGCCGTTCGTGCCGTTGGCCAGCAAATTCGGAAACGCGGCGGGCAGGACGACGGGTTCGACCTCGCTGCCGTCGTATGTCGGGCGAAAATCGACCGCGTCCTCGTCGATGCCTTCGAGAAGAAGCTGCGCGACTGCCGTCAGTCGCGCTTCGGTGTAACGCATCGCGGCAGGGTTGTCGCCGTCGATATTGCCGAAATTGCCTTGCCCTTCGACCAGGGGGTAACGCTGGCTGAAATCCTGCGCCAGACGCACCATCGCGTCGTAAACGGCCGTATCGCCGTGCGGATGGAATTTGCCGATCACGTCGCCGACCACGCGCGCCGATTTTTTGGGCGGCAGGGTCGGTTCCAGCTTCAACCCGCGCATCGCGAACAGAAGGCGGCGATGAACGGGCTTCATGCCGTCGCGCAGGTCGGGAAGCGCCCGGTCCATGATGGTGGACAGGGCGTAGGACAGATAGCGTTGCGACAAAGCCTCGCGCAAAGGGATGTCGAGGATTTCCTGCGGCGGCGGATTGTCGGGCGTGCGGGTTTTGGAAGAAGTTTTGGCCATGCGGTTCAGTTAACAATAAAAATGATTCTGTGAAAGAATTTTAACCCCTCTTTCCCTTGAAAGAACCGAATAGGGGGTTAAGAATAGTGCCTGTAAATTGGATATAGTTAAAATTTAAGGTCAAAATGCGTGCCGCTCATTTATGCATAGATGTTCAAAACGACGAACGTGAGAGCGCCTATTACGATACTTGCCGCGACGAATGGGCTCGTCTGGAAGGCGTGATCAAACGGATGGGGGTCGGCTTTGAGAAATTAGGCATTCCAACGCTCCATGTCGTTTCTTGTTCCAAAAGCGAAGGCCAGTTGATCGGGGATCTGGACAAGGTACAGGCAAAGATCCGTTGGGCGGCCCACATGACCTTCACACCATGCGTGGAACGTCCGCAGCTTGCGACGAAAAACGATTATTCGTGTCTGACGTCGAAGCCTATTCATGCGTTCCTTGAAAAGAACAAAATCGATATGTTGATTCTAAGCGGTGTCTGGGAAGCCAAAAGCGCCGAGAATGAATCGGCATGTGTAACCAAAACGGCCAAGGATTTTGCAAATCAGCCGGGAAAGACCGCGATTATCGCCGCCGAAGCGACCAATGGCTTTCATTGCCTTTATCATAACGCGGCTATCCTTACGATGAAGCAAAGGCGCGCGCTTCACGGTCAATGGGGTGTCGAGGTGAAGGAAATCGAAGCCATTTATGAAGCACTGGAAAGGCGCGCCGAACGTCCGGCTGCTCTTTCGTCTGCGTCATACCTTCGCATTGCCGCAGAGTGATACAATGAAGGCCATAATTGGCGAAATATTGTGAAAAACTGGGAGCTTTATAAAGCCCCACCAACAATTCTCACCGATCTTCGCGCAGCAGCGCCGCTTACGCCACAGCGGCCCCTGTGGGCTCGGCTGTTTTGCGGTAGAACGTCGCCAGCCGTTGCCGCGCCAGTGGCAAATCCCCATCCTGCGGGATAAGATGCCGCGAATGCGGGTTGGCGAAGACGTGGCGCGACAGGAAATGCCCGGTCATATCGAGCCCCTGTGCGATGTCTTCCGCATCCCATTCCCCGCCGCCGAGTAAAAAGACGGGCAGGGGGAATAATTTGTCATGATAGGCGGCCCCGGCTTCGCGCGACACGGCGCGGCCCGTGCGCGGGCTGACATAGGTCAGGTTTTCGGCGCTGCCATTCGCGGCGCACTGGCTCAGATCCATGCCGTAGCCGAGCGCCTGCAACAAATTCATCTCCCATTTCACATAAACGGGCGCCCATAAATCCTCGTCACGCAACGATAAAAGCGTCGCAAGTCCGGCATAGACCCCGGGCATCGGCTGGCGTTCGGGCAGGCTGGCCTCGGTCACGGCGCAGGCGCTCGAAATGACCGCAAGGATTTCCTGCGAGTCGAGCCACAAGGCGCAGGGCGTCGCGTCCAGATCGAGCGTATAGGTGCCGAGCTGGTCGTTCGTCCGCGCGCGCCATTTGGCTTTGACGCGATTGCCGGGTTGCAGAACGGGGCGCGCATTGCGGCCCTGTCCGCCCGGCACCAGCCCGGCGTGACGCCCGCGCGTTGCGGTCAGCAGCGCCACGATGGCGGCATTTTCGCCGTGCGGCCGTGCCGATAAAACGATGGCTTCGTCGATCCATTCCATGCCGCGAGTCTAGCAAAAGCGGCAAAAGGACGCTAATCATAACTTTCCTCTTTTCGTCCGATTCCCATGTCCCTCGCCATCCATTACAGCTCGATCAAACCGCCGACTGGACAGTCGCGCCAAGTCTTCGGCTTGCAGGTCGCGATTGCGGACTGGATTCGCGCATACCTGCGGCATGGTCGCGCCGAAAAATTCACCTTCCTGATCGGCGACAAAGCGGAAGCCGACGAAATTCAGGACATGGCCAAAGCTGCGGGCGTCGATCTGAAACGCCTCGCGCTGCTCGACCGTCGTTTCCCGGAACAGAATTTCGCGAATATCGCGACCGTCTTTCGTCCCGAACCCGACACGCGCAATTTGTTGTGGCAACGCCAATATGCGGGGGATTTCAGTTTCTGCGGCCTTGCCCATGCCATCAGCGGCACCGAGGCGGGCGAAGTGTTGCAGGAATACTGCCTCGCCCCGTCGAGCGACAGCGACGCCATCGTCTGCCCGTCGCATGCGGTGCAGGCGGCAATCCGTGCTTTCTGGGATCATTATGCGGATTATCTGAAAATCCGTTTCGGCGCGTCGTTCCAGTGCCCGGTGCAGCTTCCCGTCATTCCGCTTGGCATCGATGTCGATAAGTTCGAACAGCGCGTCACGCCGGATAAGCGCAACGCCCAGCGCGGAAAACTCGGCATCGCCGAAAACGACATCGTGCTGCTTTGGGTCGGGCGGTTGAGCGCGGCGATCAAGGCGCATCCGCTCGCCATGTTCCGCGCCGCCGAAATCGCGGCGGAAAAAACGGGCGCCAACGTCCATCTCGTCATGCAGGGTTATTTCGTGCCCGAAGAGGCCGAAACGCAGTTCAAATCTCTGGCCGCCGCGACTTGCGCCAAGGCCAAAGTCACATTCGTCGCCGCGAACGATAAACGTTTCCCGGACGGGCTATGGGCGGCGGGCGATATTTTCCTGTCGCTCATCGACAATATGCAGGAGAGCTTCGGCCTGACGCCGATCGAAGCGATGGCGGCCGGATTGCCGCGCGTGATCAGCGACTGGGATGGCTATCGTGACTGTATCGATGATGGCGAAGACGGGTTCTTGATCCGCACAACCATGCCGCCCGCCGGGAACGGGTTCGACCTGACCGCGCAGGTCGCAAGCGGGCGCGAGGTTTATGGCGGCTTCCTCGCCAAATCCGCGCTGACGGTCGCGGTCGATGCCGCGCAGGCGGGCGAACGTATCGCGACGCTGATCGCCGATAAAAATCTGCGCGCGCAAATGGCGGAACGTGCCCGCGCGCGCGCGCGCGCTTTTTACGATTGGCGGAACATCATCCCGATGTACGAAGATTTATGGGGCGAGCTTGCCGCGCGCCGTGCCGCCGCGCCGCCGCCGAAACAGAACTGGCCGTCGGCTCTGCCGACCTTGCCCGATCCTTATGCGATGTATGCGGGTTTCCCGACATCGTGCCTCGACGAAACCGCGACCGTCGCGCTCGTTGCGACCGCCGATCGGGTCAAAGATTTGTGGCAAAATGATCTGAATGTTTACGCAGGCGATACGATGCTGCCGCCGGTCGAAATTACCGCGCTTCTCGGACGGCTGGCCGAAACCGGCCCCGTAATGATGGCCACGCTTTTCGAAGATTTTCCGGATTCCGTAAAACCGCGCCTGTGGCGCACGCTGGCATGGCTGCTCAAGCTCGGCATCGTCGAAAATTTGTCTGGCCAACCACCCTTGAAAGCTTAAAATGAAGGCCTATTTATAAAAGCGTAACAGCAGGAGAAGTCCCATGGGCGCAGCCACAAAACCCGTCACCGATGCCAGCTTC
>JAGWKW010000048.1 GCA_028865155.1 Alphaproteobacteria bacterium | reverse complement strand
GAAAATCGTGATGGAGAAGAGACCGAGGCCAGGGCAGCGGTTGCATTGATGGCGCATGAAAAACGAGCGGATTTTTTCGTCGTGGACGTCATCAACGAAGGCACGAGTTTCTCGACAGCCGGGCGCATGGCGGCCGTGATCGTCGAAATGAAGAAAAAACACGGCATGTGCATGCCGCAGGATTTGAACGCAAAGGGTTTTACGTCGCAAGAAGTTGTCGA
Organism: Alphaproteobacteria bacterium; assembly: GCA_028865155.1. Classification (GTDB taxonomy): domain Bacteria; phylum Pseudomonadota; class Alphaproteobacteria; order UBA9219; family UBA9219; genus CAIXLI01. Next base: position 8,928 of record JAGWKW010000048.1, on the reverse strand, counting down.
TCATTGGGATGCCGCTCACTTCCTGATCGCCATTAACAACCTGAGCAGTTGGGGGAGAAACGATGGCCAAACCGAAACTTAAAGAGGAAGCGCCCTCGATAAACGGGATCCTGAACCGGCACATGCACTCGATTTTCCCTTGGGAGGTGCAGCACCAACCCGACCATTCCGAAATCGAAGCCTATATCGAGATCACCGGCGAAAGGGAAATCATCGCGGAGATCAAGAGCATCAACCACGTCGCCATCGCGGAATTCATCGTGGCGCTGGTGAACGAGCATAACCGGAAGCAGATATCCGAAACCATGAACAATTCAAAAACATCAAGACGGTAACCAAACATGGAAAAAATTAAAGCACTTTCGCCGCGTGAGTCCGAAATCCTGAAATGGACGGCATGCGGCAAATCTTATGAAGAAATTTCCGACGTTTTGGATTTATCCAAAGAGACCGTGCGGACGCAAATGAAGAGCGCGTGCAAAAAACTCAATGCCAGCAACAAGGCACAGGCTGTCGCCATTGCACTGACGCACGGCATTCTTTCTTACGGGCCTTCACCCGAACGGGTGATAACGCTTAACGCGCTTTTCGGGCTATCAAAACATTCCCCCGATTCCTCTGCGGCAGCGGGCGCATCGTCACATGCGCCAGCACATTCCACACCCAAAAAGCATAAAGGAAGTCATGGTTAAGCCCGCCCGAAAAATAACAAAAAAAGCCGCCCTGAAGAGTGGCCTTTTATCAACGCTGCCCTGGAACTGTACGTCCTTCGGCGAAGAATCGGAAATCGAGGCTCATGCCGAAGCGGAAGGCCGCTGGGTAACAATCGCCGACGTGCATCCGTTCATGGAGTTTGATGGCGAGGAAATTGCCAGTTTTATTTTGCGTGCCGTCAACAACCACGAAAAGACGCAATCCCTTTTGCCGAAAATCAGGTCTGTCCTCGACCTGTGCCAGAAAAACAAGGCGTTGCCCCCGGCGGTCAAAAAGGAAATCGACACGGCTCTCGGTGCAATTTCAGAGATGATGGACGCCGGTGCCGAAGGGGAGGAAGCGTAATGACCAGGGAAGAACAACTCCGCTTCTGTCTTATGCTCGCGTTTCAATCGATGATTACGCAGGGCAAGGACATAAAAACGGACACGGCGACGCTAAGGATCGTGCAACTTGCCCAACTCATGAACGAGTTTTGCGACACGCAGCTTTCACGAACCTTTCCGGCGGAAACCATCAAGCTGGTCGATGATAAATGGGCGTCCCAGGTCGACGCCGCCATTAACAATCACATAGACGAGTTGTCGCGGGAAGAAACAACCCGGCTGCCGGAGGATCGGGAAGCCCTCATCCAGTTTTACGACCGCCTGCAGCAGCGCAAAATGCGGCGCGAGCAATGGCTCTTCTATGCCAAGGCGACGGAATCGCAATTGGCGGACAAGGTACTGCAATATCTCGACGAAGAAATAGCCGAAAGGCAGAAAGCGCAATAAAAAATGATCACCGGCCCGCAACTCCGCGCCGCGCGCGCTTATCTCGACTGGACACGCAACGAGCTAGGCGAAGCATGCGGCATATCGCCGGAAACCATCAAGAACATCGAGCAAGGCCGATACCGGCCGCAGCCGACAACCCATGACGCGCTTGAGCAGTGCTTTCGCGCACACGATCTTGAACTCGTCGAGAATGACGGTGTGCGCAAAATCCGTACATGCACGAAATGCGGATGGTCAGAGGCACAAGATGCCCGAGAAAATCATAGCGAATGCATTGATTAGTCGGCCATGATATGGTCTTGTTAAAAAACGGTTATCGGGCTAAAATGTGGACCATGAAATCCCGCCTTGCAAAATTTCTGGCGATCTTACTGGTAGTGACCTTGGTTTTCGGCCAGGGCATGCCGGTGATGGCCATGCCTATGATGAGCGCGGATCAGATGTCGATGGACATGGCCGGTATGGATATGTCGGCCTCTACTAATCAATCCTCGAAAGACTGCTGCGGCCATGCCGATAAAGACAAGGGCATGAAGGCTTGCGCGTGTTGCACCTGCTGTGCGGCTATGGCTCAAGCCATGCTGCCGTCGCAATACGCCGCTCCCGTTCAATATGCCGTCGCCTATAGCTACGATCCGACGGATACCGCGGCGGTCAGCAAAACCATGCCGCCGGAACCACCCCCTCCCAAGGCCTAAGTCTCCCCAATAACAAGGCCGGATAGCATGCGCCGTTCGCAAGATCGGTCGCCTGTCCGAACCCTTGACGATGGTCAAATCGGCAGCACGCGCGTGTTCGTAAGTTGCTGCGGGAGGGAATGAATATGAGACGCACTCTTATATATACCGTGCTGGCACTGCTGATTACTGCCAGTGGTGTCGGGCAAGCCTGTGCCGCCGATCAGGAAGGGAAAATCCTTTATTACCGCGATCCGATGGGTGGCGCTACCTCGCCGACGCCCATGAAAGATTCGATGGGTATGGACTATGTGCCCGTTTACGCGGCCAAGGCCGGGGAAGCGCCCGGCACGGTGACGTTAACGGCGGAACGCATTCAACAATTGGGCGTACAGACCGCGACCGTCGAACGGCACGATCTCGCGCGTACCGTTCATGCCGTCGGCACCGTTCAGATTGACGAAACTCGCCAGACCTTGGTCTCGCCACGCTTTAGCGGCTGGATCGAGAAACTTGATGCCGATGCCACCGGCATGCAGGTGAAGAAGGGCGATCCGCTGTTTGTGTTCTATAGCCCGGAACTGACGCATATCGAGGCGGAATATCCGTTTTCCCATGCGTTGAACGGCCCTCATGCGGCGAACGGTACCATCGAAAGGCTGCAAAGCCTTGCCGCGCCGCCGGAGGAGATCGCGCGGCTGCAAAAGGAACATACGGTCAATGACCATATGACGCTTTACGCGCCCGCCGACGGCACCGTTTTGCAGAAAATGGCCATCGAGGGCATGAAATTTTCGCCGGGCATGACGCTCTACAATCTTGTCGATCTGTCCAATGTCTGGGTGATCGTCGATGTTTATGAGCAGGATTTGGCCCGTGTCGCCGTCGGCCAGACCGCAAAAATCACATTTACCGCCTTTCCGGGACGCACCTTCGACGGCAAAGTCAGCTTCATCTATCCCGACATCAACAAGACAACGCGCACGGCCAAGGTGCGCATCGATTTGCCGAACCCGACCGGCGAATTGCGCCTCGATATGTATGCCGATGCAAATATTCTCGGCGAACCGGAAAAGAACGTGCTGGCGGTTCCCGCCTCGGCAGTGCTGAACAGCGGCCAGCGGCAGGTGGTATTGCTGGCGCTCGGCGATGGACGTTTCAGGCCGCAGGAAGTTAAGACCGGCATGCGCGCCGGGGATGACATCGAGATTCTCGACGGATTGAAGGAAGGCGACAAAATCGTTACCTCCGCCGAATTCCTGATCGATTCCGAAAGCAATCTGCGCGCGGCACTACAGGGCTTTTCACCGCCGGAGGCCAAGCCATGATCGCGCGCATCATACGCTGGTCGGCGCAGAACCGCTTTCTGGTTCTGCTTGCGGCCCTCTTTATCATTGCTGCCGGTGTCTATTCGCTCAGGCATGTGCCGCTCGACGCTATTCCCGATTTATCCGACACGCAGGTGATCGTCTGGACGCAGTATCCGGGACAAGCGCCGCAGGTGGTCGAGGATCAGGTCACCTATCCGCTTACCAGCGCGCTTTTGAACGTGCCGGGGGCCGTGATCGTGCGCGGGCTTTCGATGTTCGGCAATTCTTTCATCTATATCATCTTCAAGGACGGCACCGATATTTACTGGGCGCGCAGCCGGACGCTCGAATATCTCAATTCCATCGGTAATCAACTGCCGCAGGGCGTCACGCCGACCTTGGGGCCGGACGCAACCGGCGTCGGCTGGGTTTATGAGTATGTCCTGCTGGCGAAAGACAGGACGCTCGCCGAATTGCGCAGCCTACAGGACTGGTATTTGCGTTACGGCCTTGCGCGGGCGGGCGGCGTGTCCGAAGTCGCCAGCATCGGCGGTTTCGTCAAGCAATATCAGGTCGTGGTCGATCCGCAGAAGCTGCAAGCCTACGGCATTCCGCTTTCCGCCGTCGTCCATGCGATCCGCCGCAGCAACACCGATGTCGGCGGCCGCGTGGTCGAGATGTCGGAGCGCGAATATCTGGTGCAAGGGCATGGCTATCTGCATGGCCTCGGCGATCTCGGTGAAATCGCGCTGCGGAGCAAGGACGGAACGCCTGTCCTGCTGCGCGACGTAGCGCAAATTCGGCTCGGCCCCGACCAGAGGCGCGGCCTTGCCGAATATAATGGTGAGGGCGAAGCAGTCGGCGGTATCGTGCTTCAGCGTTTCGGAGAAAACGCGCTCACCGTCATTAACAACGTCAAGTCAGAGCTTAAACAACTGGAAGCCGGATTGCCGAAGGGTGTGACGATCAAATCCGTTTATGACCGTTCCGATCTCATCTACCGCGCTGTCCATAATCTCAGTCATACGCTGGTTGAGGAAAGCATCATCGTGGCGCTGGTGTGCTTTTTATTTCTTTTGCATGCGCGTAGCGCATTCGTGGCTATTCTTGTCTTGCCCGTCGGCGTTCTGCTTGCCTTCATCATTATGTACGCCATTGGTCTCGGCTCCAATATCATGAGCCTCGGCGGCATCGCCATTGCCATCGGCGCGATGGTGGATGCCGCCATCGTGATGATCGAGAATGCACACAAGCATCTGGAACGTGCCGGGCCGGACGAAAACCGGTCGAAAATCCTGATCGACGCCGCTTGTGAGGTTGGGCCGTCTTTATTCTTCAGCCTTCTTATCATTACGGTTTCGTTGTCACCGGTCTTTACGCTGGAAGCACAGGAAGGGCGTTTATTCCGGCCTCTTGCCCTTACCGATACGCTCACGATGGGGGCGGCTGCCGTGCTGTCGGTGACTTTGGTACCGGTTTTAATGACCTTGCTCATTCGCGGTCATATCAAACCGGAAAGCAGCAATCCGGTGAGCCGAATTTTGATCCGGCTTTATCGGCCTGTCATTGCGACGGTTCTTAAATATCGCAAAACGACGATAGTGTTGGCGCTACTGGCGCTGGTTGTTTCTGCCTATCCAGCTTCTCGGCTCGGCTCGGAATTCATGCCCGAATTGCGCGAAGGCACTTTGCTTTATATGCCGACGACCTTGCCGGGCATTTCAATCACCAAGGCGGGCGAGCTTTTGCAAATGGAAGACCGCATCATCAAATCCTTTCCCGAAGTGGAATCCGTGTTCGGCAAGGTGGGGCGCGCGGATACGGCGACCGATCCCGCGCCGCTGTCGATGAACGAAACCGTCGTCAATCTCAAGCCGCAGAGCGAATGGCCGCCCGGCATGACGCAGGAAAAACTCATCGACCAAATGAACAAAGCGCTGCAATTTCCCGGCGTCACCAACGCCTGGACGCAGCCCATTCGCGGGCGCAACGACATGCTTTCGACCGGCATCCGCACGCCGCTCGGCATCAAGGTGTTCGGGAAGAACCTCGATCAAATCGAACAGGTCGGCAAGGAGATCGAGAACGCCATTCATGACGTGCCCGGCACCACCAGCGTTTATGCCGAGCGGGTGACTGGCGGCTACTACCTTAACATCGACCCCGACCGCGACGCTCTCGCGCGCTACGGCCTCACCATCGGCGACGTGCAGGATGTCATTTCCACCGCGCTCGGCGGCATGGCGGTGACCACCACGGTCGAAGGCAACGAACGCTATCCGGTCAATGTGCGCTATCCGCAGGATTTTCGTTCTGATCCGCAGGCTATCGCCGAAAATATCCTTGTGCCGATTCCGTCCGGGGGCATGGTGCCGTTGGGGCAGGTCGCGCATATCTCGCTGTCGCCGGGGCCGCAGATGATCCGCACCGAGAACGCCCAGCTTGCCGGTTATATCTATGTCGATATTCACGACCGCGATCTCGGCGGCTATGTCGCCGACGCCAAGCGCGCGGTGGCGGAAAAGGTCAAATTGCCGGAAGGCGTTCACCTCGCATGGAGCGGCCAGTTCGAATATATGCAGCGGGCCAAGGCGCGGCTTGAAACCATAGTGCCGTTGACGCTGCTCATCATCTTCACGCTGCTTTATCTCAATTTTGGGCGCATGACGGAGGCGTTGATTGTGTTTCTGTCGCTGCCCTTCGCGCTGATCGGCGGGTTGTGGCTCATGTATTGGCTCGGCTTCAATTTCAGCGTGGCGGTCGCGGTCGGCTTTATCGCCCTTGCGGGTCTCGCCTCGCAGACCGGCGTCGTCATGCTGGTTTATCTTGACCACACCTATGAAAAGATGAAAGCCGAACGCCAAGGTCAGCCCGTAACGATGGCCGATCTTTACGCTTCCATCATGGAAGGCGCGGTCGAACGCGTGCGGCCCAAAATGATGACGGTAAGCGCCGTCATGGCCGGTTTGTTGCCGATCATGTGGAGCAACGGCACCGGCTCGGACGTCATGCAGCGCATCGCGGTACCGATGCTGGGCGGCATGGTGTCGTCCACCCTGTTAACCCTGATCGTCATCCCGGCGGTCTATGCGCTCGTCAAACAGCCAAAAGGCGGGGAGATCAAGCCATGAAATTGCTTTGCCGCATAACGGCGCTGATCGTTCTTACATCGCTGGCCGCCTGCGAAGCCGGGCCGGATTACAAACGGCCGCCGGTCGAGACGCCCGCTTCCTATAAGGAGGCCTATGGCGAATGGCGGCAGGCCAGACCGCAGGATGCGCTTGATCGCGGCGCGTGGTGGACAATTTACAAAGACCCGGTTCTCGACGGCCTCGAAAAACAGGTCGATCTATCGAACCAGAACGTGAAAGCGGCGGAAGCCGCCTACCGTGAAGCCGAGGCCGCTGTCGAAGAGACACGTTCCGGGCTGTTTCCCACCGTAACGGCGGATTCCACCGTCGGCGACATGCATGGAACCATGCCGCGCCCGATGATGCCGGAAAGCCTCTATGGCACGGCAAGCTGGGTACCGGATGTCTGGGGCCGCATTCGCCGCGATCTCGAAGGCAGCGAGGCCGGAGCACAGGTAAGCGCCGCCGATCTAGCTTCGGCGCGGCTTTCGATGCAGGCGGCGCTGGCGACGGATTATTTTAATTTGCGGGCGCAGGATGAATTGAAACGCTTGCTTGACACCATCGCTGAAACCGACAAAAAGGCTCTGCAAATTGTTCAAAGCCAGTATGACACCGGCACCGGCGCGATGGCTGATGTGCTAATGGCGCAAACACAGCTTGAAAACGTGCAATCGAAAGCGACCAATGCCGGTATCCGGCGCGCGAAACTCGAACATGCGATCGCCGTGCTGATCGGAAAGCCGCCCGCCGATCTTTCTCTCGCTGCGGCAAAGTACATCGACTATGCCCCGGAGATTCCAGTCGGTGTTCCTTCCTCACTGCTGGAACGCCGCCCTGATATTGCCGCTTCCGAGCGCATGATGACGGCGGCCAATGCTAAAATCGGCATGGCGACGGCGGCATGGTTCCCGGACATCACGTTATCGGCTTCCGCCGGATATACCAGCATGGCGTTGAAGCAGTTGCTGCAAGCCTCCAATACGTTCTGGGTGTTGGGCGCGGGTATCGCCGAAACTTTGTTTGACGCAGGTAAACGCGAGGCCAAAATCGAAGAAGCTCATGCCGGTTACGACCGCAGCGTCGCCATGTACCGCCAGACCGTTCTCGCCGCCTTTCAGCAGGTCGAGGACAATCTCGCGGCGCTCCGCATCCTCGCCGACCAGCGCAAAACGCAGGAAGCGGCGGTCGATCATGCGCGTCTGGCCGAACGGTTGGCGTTTCAGCAATATACGAGCGGCACCGCCCCCTACAATAATGTGTTGACGGCGCAATCCACCCATCTCGAAAATGAAGTGACTTTACTGAATATCCGTCAAAGTCGCCTTAATGCCGACGTTGCGCTTATTCAGGCTTTAGGAGGCGGATGGACATCCTCGCAATTATCGCCGGAAAGCGATTCGGATGAGAAAATCAGCCATAATCAATGATAGGTCACCATAATAATTCATTCAGGTATCGAGGAAAACATGACAATCCGTTATTCACGCGCGCACCGAGACGTTTTCATGCTGGCGGCACTTCTATTGCTGGCCGGATGTGCGGCAGCAACGAAGATTCCTTCAGAAACCGACCTGCAATCGGCGCAGCAATTCGAGGCGCGCCGGTTGGATAATTCCGGTCTGGAGGGTTTTATGGAGGCAGGCGGCGTGCCGGTACCGGCATGGCCGCTCCACACCTGGAATGTGAATCAGCTCAACCTGGCCGCGTTTTATTACAGCCCCGATCTCGATGTGGCGCGGGCACAATGGCATACGGTCAAGGCGGCGGAAATTACCGCCGGTCAGATACCCAACCCTTCCGTCGGGTTCAGCCCGACTTGGGATGAAACCAATCTTTATCACCTCTTTCTTCCCTTCAATCTCAACGTTCCGGTGGAAACTGCCGGTAAACGCGAATTGCGCATTCAAACCACGCAAGATCAGTCGAAGTCAGCGCAGTATAAGGTTCTTTCCGCAGCATGGACTGTCCGCAACCGCCTCATTAACAGCCTGATCGGTTGTTACGCGGCAGATCAGTCACTCGATCTTTACCGCAAGCAGGCGGAAGATCAGAAGCCTATTGTCGATCTTTTCGAACAAAGAACCGCGTCGGGGCAAAGTCTGAGCCTGAACGCCAGCCAGATACTGGTGGCCTATCAACAAACCTTGCTGGCGGAAAAAGACGCCGAAAGACAACAGGCGGAAGCGAAGGCCGATCTTGCCTCGGCTCTTGGCGTGCCGCTTGACGCCATCTCCTCTCTCAAAATCGATTGGAACAATATCGCATCGGTTGATAAAAAAGACCGCGTCCTAACCGCTGGCGCGCGTCAGACGGCGCT
>JAGWKW010000047.1 GCA_028865155.1 Alphaproteobacteria bacterium | reverse complement strand
GAAGCAGCTAGGACAGCAGCACTTGATCCTCTACCGCACGGGCGGCGTCAAAACGAAGGAGAAATGGCGTCCTGTGAAGTTTTCCCAAACAGCTTGGGAAAACGCCCTAGCCAAGGCCGGATTGAAGGGTCGCCACGTGTTCCACAACACGAAGGCCACCTTCGTTACAGCCGTGGCGCAGGAGATGCCCGCCGCCGTGGTGCAGGACTTGGCGCGGCACCGCGATTTCTCCACCACCATGCGCTACATCCGCGTTGCCGATAAAGTACGCCGCAAGGCCGTTGATTCGATCACCAGCCAGCTATTTGCAACGTCCGTCACGAAGTCCGAGCAAGCGGAAGATGGCCGGAGTCCCTTACAAGAGTCCCTTATAGAAGCGGATGAGGCGATGGGGATTTCGCCTAACTATTTGAAGAATATGGTCGGGATGGCGGGATTTGAACCCACGACCCCCAGTCCCCCAGACTGATGCGCTACCAGGCTGCGCTACATCCCGGCCGTAAGAAGGCGCGCACTATAGGTTTAAATGCCACTCTGGCGCAAGAGTTCGCGCAGCGTCTTCAATTCGTTCAACACGCCTTCGATTTCGCGGCGTTTTTCAGGTGCAAGCCCGCCGGGCGCGGGCGCCACGCTGTTGCCGGGCGCATGCAAAGGAACAACCGAAGCCGGCGGCACATGCGAATCCATCGCCCCGCGCGCGAAAGGCGATTTGCCGCCCTCGCGCAGCAGCTTCTGCACGCCGCGGATCGTGAAGCCCTGGTTATAGAGCAGGTCTTTGATGTTGTGGATGACCTGAATGTCTTCGGGGCGGTAGTAACGGCGCCCGCCGCCGCGTTTGAGCGGCTTGATCTGCTGGAATTTGCTTTCCCAGAAGCGCAGGACGTGCTGGGGCAGGGCAAGGTCTTCCGCAACTTCGCTGATCGTGCGAAAGGCGGTCGGGGATTTCAGGTCGCCGGACGAAACCGAACTCGTAGACGAAGGCGTCGCGACGGAAACGGAAGATGTGGCGTGATCCTGAAGTCCTGTGTTCATGCGTCACTCCGCGTCGTTTCGGGTTTGGCCGAAGGGCCGAGCAGGGAACGGTTGATTTTGTCTTTTAGAACGTGGCTGGCGCGGAAAATCAGGACGCGGCGCGGCTTGATCGGCACTTCTTCGCCGGTTTTCGGGTTGCGGCCGATGCGTTCGCCTTTGCTGCGCACCTGGAAGCTGCCGAACGAGGACAGCTTGACCGAGCCGCCTTTGATAAGCGCCTGGCTGACTTCTTCGAGGATTTCATCGACCATCTGGGCGGAGTCGTTACGCGACAATCCGACTTCCTGATAGACGGCTTCCGCCAGCTGGGCGCGGGTTACGGTCGTTTCGGTCATAGGCGGCGGCTCCTCTCGCGAATCTATACATGACAAAGCCTAATGGAAAACAAGGGTTTGGTCAAATCCCCCAAACTGAATCGCGAAAGCTCCCGATTCTCGCTGCGGCTTGACCGGGATCATAGACGGATTCGCAGCGCCTTGATTTATGGTGTTTTCCCAAGTGTGCGCTGCACGGTAGCGCTCTTGATTCATCCTGTATCTGAGCCTACTGTGCGGACAGCCTTTCCCGCCCATTTTGTCAAAGGGTTACGCCTATGTCTTCATCCATCGTTATCGCCAGCGCCGTCCGTACCGCCATCGGTTCTTTCAGCGGCGCGCTTGGCGCGCAGCCGGCTTCGTCGCTCGCCACGATTTGCATCAAGGAAGCTTTGAGCCGCGCCAAGACCGCCCCCGGCGACGTGTCCGAAACCGTTCTGGGCCATGTGCTGGCTGCGGCGCAGGGACAAGGCCCCGCCCGGCAGGCCGCCATCGCCGCGGGCATCCCGGCGGAAGTGACGGCCTATGCCGTGAACCAGATTTGCGGTTCGGGCCTGCGCGCCGTCGCCAATGGTTTCATGTCGATCAAGTCCGGCGACGCGTCGATTGTCGTTGCGGGCGGGATGGAGAATATGACGCTCGCGCCCCACGCGATTTATATGCGCGGCGGCATCAAATTCGGCGATGCGCAATTGACCGACACGATGATCAAGGACGGGCTGTGGGATGCCTTCAACGATTACCACATGGGCGTTACGGCCGAAAATGTCGCGGCCAAGTTCGGCATCACGCGCGAGATGCAGGACCAGTTCGCCGTGGCGTCGCAGAACAAGGCCGAAGCTGCGGTCAAGGCCGGGCGGTTCAAGGATGAAATCGTGCCGGTTACCATCAAGAACAAGAAGGGCGACATCACCTTCGACACCGACGAAGGCGTGCGCATGGGCACGACGCTCGAAGGTTTGGCGAAATTGCGCCCGGCTTTTGCAAAAGACGGCACGGTTACGGCCGGCAATGCCTCGACTCTCAATGACGGGGCGGCGGCGTTGGTGCTGATGAGTGAGGAGGAAGCGGCCAAGCGCGGCGTGACGCCTTTGGCGCGTATCGCGTCGTGGGCGACCTGCGGCGTCGATCCTTCCATCATGGGCACGGGGCCGATTCCGTCGAGCCGCAAGGCTCTGGAAAAAGCGGGCTGGAAGATCGGCGATCTCGATTTGATCGAAGCCAATGAAGCCTTTGCCGCGCAGGCCTGCGCCGTGAACAAGGAAATGGGCTGGGATGTATCGAAGGTCAATGTCAATGGCGGCGCGGTTGCGCTCGGTCATCCGATCGGCGCGTCGGGCGCGCGCATTTTCGTGACGTTGCTCCACGAAATGCAGAAGCGGAACGCGAAGAAAGGCCTGGCGACGCTGTGCATCGGCGGCGGCATGGGCATTGCGATGTGTGTCGAAAGATAAGAGTTCAGGAAACGCATTTAAGGGAGACATAAATGGTCAGAGTAGCGATCGTCACGGGCGGCACGCGCGGCATTGGCGCAGCGATTGCCGAAACCCTTCATAAGGCGGATTACAAAGTCGCAGCGACCTATCACGGCAATGACGAAGCGGCGAAGAAATTCACCGACGCGACGGGCGTGCCGACTTACAAATTCGATGTCGGCGATTTCGAGGCGTGCAAGGAAGGCGTCGAGAAAATCACCGCCGATCTCGGCCCCATCGACGTTTTGGTCAACAATGCGGGCATCACGCGCGATTGTTTCCTGCACAAGATGGCGCCGGAGCAATGGAACGAGGTTATTCACACGAACCTGAATTCCGTGTTCAATATGTCGCGGCTTGTCATCGAAGGGATGCGCGAGCGTTGCTTCGGGCGCATCATTAGCATCAGTTCGATCAACGGGCAGGCAGGGCAGGTCGGGCAGACCAATTATTCGGCGGCCAAGGCCGCGATTATCGGGTTTACCAAAGCGCTGGCGCAGGAGTCCGCGGCCAAAGGCGTGACCGTCAATGCCATTGCGCCCGGCTATATCGACACGGAAATGGTGCGTGCCGTGCCGCCCGACGCGCTGGCCAAGGTGGTTGCGAAGATTCCGCTCAAGCGGCTCGGCAAGCCGGAGGAGATTGCGGCGATGGTGCTGTTCCTCGCGTCCAATCAGGCGGCGTTCGCCACGGGTGCAACTTTTACCGTCAATGGCGGACAGTATATGACGTAAGGGTTTGCAGGCAGCATCCTGCAACATTGGGATAGTCGGCAACCGCCGACCCCGCCCCTAACCCCTCCCGCAAGGGGAGGAGAATACCGTTCCTCTTGCGGCGTGTGGGTTTTATAACCGCCAAGTCTGGATGCCATCGAATTTTCCATCGGTTTTCTTTTTATTTCATCCGGTTTCCGTCTTTTCCTTACTCGTTGAATAAAAATGGTAGCGCGCTACCGGGCGTCCGTGAGAGCGGACGACCGCGCGGTCTGGCGTTGGGCGGCCTGCTTTCGATACCCTCTCTTCCCGGGATGGGGGGAAGCGGCTGGCCCGTTGCGCATTCGCATACCAGGCGAATGTGGGAATGTGCATAGCACAGTAATGGGAAAAATACAAGACAAAAATGGGAAATATCTGTTATACGGGATAAAGGGGTGTTTGTTCCTTGTTGAAATTTTGAGGCGAACCGTCTGCTGCCAAGCTGCGCGGAAAGGCGCGCTGGATTCCGGGTTCGATTTGCTGCGCAAATCGCCCCGGAATGACGGCTCTTTTGGTGGAGAGGCTTGAGGCCGCCCTTAGTGCTTCACGACGCGGGTGGCGGGTTTTTCGTCCTTGGCCGCTTTGGCTGCCGCTTCGGCGTCCGCATTTTCGGCGTTTTCATCCCATTCGATCGGCGTGAGCGGACGGACGAGCGCGTGTTTCAGCACTTCATCGACCGTGGTCATGGGCAGGATGTTCATGCCCTTTTTCACGTTGTCGGGGATTTCGGCCAGATCCTTTTCGTTGTCCTTCGGGATCAGCACCGTCGTGATGCCGCCGCGCAGCGCCGCGAGAAGTTTTTCCTTGAGCCCGCCGATGGGCAGCACACGACCGCGCAGCGTGATTTCACCCGTCATTGCTACGTCCTTGCGCACCGGAATGCCGGTCAGGACGGAAACGATGGATGTCACCATGCCCACCCCCGCGCTTGGCCCGTCTTTAGGCGTTGCGCCTTCGGGAACATGGACATGGATGTCGCGCTTGGCGATGAAGGTCGGTTTGATGCCGAACGCGACGGCGCGCGCCTTGACGTACGACTCGGCGGCTTGCACGGATTCCTTCATCACGTCGCCGAGTTTGCCGGTCGTCGTGATTTTGCCTTTGCCGGGCAGGGCCACGGCTTCGAGCGTCAGGATTTCGCCGCCGACTTCCGTCCACGCCAAGCCTGTCGTGACGCCGACCAGATCTTCGGGTTCGACCTCGCCGAAGCGGAACCGCTTGATCCCTGCGAATTTTTCCAGGTTACGGCGCGTGATATGGATGTTCTTGGCCTTGCCCGAGACGATTTCCTTGAGCGATTTGCGCGCGATGTTCGCAATTTCGCGTTCGAGGTTGCGGACGCCGGCTTCGCGCGTGTAGTAGCGCAAAATGTCGCGCAGCGCGTCGTCAGAGACCGAGAATTCGGACTTTTTGAGGCCGTGGTCTTTGAGGATTTTCGGCATCAGATGGCGTTTGGCGATTTCGATCTTTTCGTCTTCGGTGTAGCCCGACAGGCGGATGATCTCCATACGGTCGAGCAGCGGCTGCGGCATGCGCAGCGTGTTGGCCGTGCAGACGAACATGACGTCGGACAGGTCGTAATCGACTTCCAGATAATGGTCGTTGAACGTGTGGTTCTGTTCGGGGTCGAGGACTTCGAGCAACGCCGCCGACGGGTCGCCGCGCCAGTCCGCGCCCAGCTTGTCGATTTCGTCGAGCAGGAACAGAGGATTGGACGATTTCGCCTTCTTCATGCCCTGAATGACTTTGCCGGGCATGGAGCCGATATAGGTGCGGCGGTGGCCGCGAATTTCGCTCTCGTCGCGCACGCCGCCGAGCGACATGCGCACGAAATTGCGACCCGTGGCTTTGGCGATGGATTTGCCGAGCGAGGTTTTGCCGACGCCGGGCGGGCCGACGAGGCACAGGATGGGGCCTTTCAGCTTGTTGGCGCGTTTCTGCACCGCCAGATATTCAAGGATGCGTTCCTTGACTTTTTCGAGGCCAAAATGGTCGTGGTCGAGGACTTTTTCGGCGGCGTTCAAATCGCGGCGCACGCGGGTGCGTTCCTGCCACGGGATACCGAGCATCCAGTCGAGGTAATTGCGTACGACGGTGGATTCCGCCGACATCGGCGACATGCTTTTCAGCTTCTTGATTTCGGCTTCGGTTTTTTCGCGCGCTTCTTTGGACAGTTTTTTGCCCGCGAGTTTTTTCGAGTATTCGTCGGCTTCGCTGCGGCCGTCGTCGCCTTCGCCAAGTTCCTTTTGAATGGCCTTCATCTGCTCATTCAGGTAATAATCGCGCTGCGTTTTTTCCATCTGCTTCTTGACGCGCGAGCGGATGCGTTTTTCGACCTGCAGGACGTCGATCTCGCCTTCCATGAAGCCGAAGATGCGTTCGAGCCGCTGGTTGACCGAGGCGATTTCGAGCAGCGACTGTTTTTCCGGCAGTTTGAGCGCGAGATGCGCGGCGATGGTGTCGGCAAGCTTGGCCGGGTCTTCGATCTGGTTGACGGTGACCAGAACTTCGGGCGGAATTTTCTTGTTCAGGCGGACATACTGGTCGAACTGGCCGATCACGGCGCGCGCGATGGCGTCGAGTTCGCCCTGATCGCCGGTATATTCGTCAACCGGTTCGGCGAAGGCCTGAAAGAAGTCGGGGTTTTTCGTGAACTGCGTGACCTTGGCGCGGTGGCTGCCTTCGACCAGAACCTTGACCGTGCCGTCGGGCAGTTTCAGCAGTTGCAGAACCGTGCCGACCGTGCCGGTGGTGTAAAGGTCTTCCTGCGCCGGGTCGTCCTGCGTCGGCGTTTTTTGCGTCAGCATCAGAATATGCTTGTCGTCCTGCATCACGTCTTCGAGCGCGCGCACCGACTTCTCGCGCCCCACGAACAGGGGCACGACCATATGCGGAAAGACGACGATGTCGCGCAACGGAAGGACGGGGAACATAGCGCCGCCAGCGTGTTGCGTTTCCATGGATGCTGTCCTTTCAGAAAAACCCGCTAGAACCTGTCCGCGCTCTCCCGCCTGTCGGGCTGCAAATCGCGCTTTTTCGGATTTTTTCTGCTCACGTATGTTGAATACGTTGCGCGAAAAAATCCAAAAAACCCCAATTTTCGCCACGACATTCGGGGATCGTGGACAGGTTCTGCCAGGGACTTATATGGGGTGCAAGCTGACCATAACAAGGCGCCGAAAACAAGGATTCGGGCGGGAATGGGGATATGTCGGAAGCGGAATGTCAGGAACGGGCCGCAATCACCTGAAATCTTGTAAAAATTCCATCAGGCTTATGCATAAGCCGTTTTCATTGCGCCTTCGGCGACCCCCTCCCTAACCCTCCCCCCGCAAGGGGGAGGGAACGGGCTCTTTTTACGGCGGGGCGGGTTTCTTTAGATAAAGGCTGCCGCGCCTTGGGCGAGCAGGGCATCGGCGACGTGGTGGCCGAGGGCTTCGGCGCCGTCCGGCCCGTGGGCCTGATGCTGGGCTTCGACGAAGCGGGCCGAGGCCGGGTCGAAGACCGCGCCGCGCAGGTGCAGGGCTCCGCCGGGTAAAATTTCGCAATGTCCGGCAATCGCGCTGTGGCAGTTGCCTTGCAGCCGGAACAGCATCGCGCGTTCGGCTGCCGCGACGGTTTCGGCCGTGCGGTCGCTGATGTCGCGCAGGAACGGGCAGCGTTCGATATCGGCGCGGCGCACCTGAATGGCGAGGATGCCCTGGCCGATGGCCGGCAGGATTTCGGCCGTGTCGTACACGCGGCTGACGCGCCCGTCCATATTCAGGCGCTTCAGTCCCGCATAGGACAGGACGATGGCGTCGTATTCGCCGTCGTCGAGCTTGCGCAAACGCGAATTGACGTTGCCGCGGCACAGATCGGTGCGGATGCCGGGATAAAGCTGTTTCAGCATTGCGCTGCGGCGCGGGGCGGACGTGCCGATCAGGGCTTTCGGGTTGTCGCGCAAATCATCCTCGCGCACGCCGTCGCGCAGGATCAGCGCGTCGCGCGGATCTTCGCGCGGCAAAAAGGCGATGAGCGCGAGGTCTTCGTGCGGCGGCAGGTCGCCCGGAATGTCCTTGAGCGAGTGAATGGCGCAGTCGATTTCGCCCGCCAGCAGGCGGCGTTCGAGGTCTTTGATGAACGTGCCTTTGCCGCCCTGGATTTTAAGGTCGCCCTTGATCCGGTCGCCTTCGGAGGTGAAGGGCAGGACTTTCGCGTCGATGGGCGCGCCGAGCCGGACGATCAGGTCGCGCACGCCGTCGGCCATCGCGCGCGCCATGGGGCTCGCGCGCGTGCCGATTTTAAGGGTGAAATGGACGGGCTTGGATACGGGGCAGGTATTTTGCACGGGCGTTTATCCTGAATTTTTTATGGCCGCGTCGCGGCTGAAATTTGCGGGAGGATAGGCTTTTGGCGGGGTGGGGGCAAGTACTGCCTGTAATGTGGTCAAATGGTAAAAACATGCTAGTATTTGCGGCCTATGTTATGGGCGAGACGCTGGCGGCGGGAAGCCCCGTCGTAGAACTCGCTGGCGAAGCCCTCAAGACCGACCCGCGCGGCCAATGGCAGGCGGATGATGTCTTTTTCGACCTCATCCGCGACCGCGCCACGGTCAAGGCTATCGTCGCGGATGTTGCCGGGAAGCCGACCGCCAACCGCAACGCCGACCGCAAGACCGCCGCCCAGAAGCAGATCGTCCGCGACGCGCTTGAGGGCAAAAACGGGCGCGCCAAGGTCGAGAACTGGTTGCCGCGCTGGATGCAGTTCCCGTTCAAGGGATATGGCGACGGCACATGCGGCATCGCCGAACGCGCCGCCTATGCGAAGAGCCTCTGCAACGGCGCGTGAGGCGCACGGGCGGCGGGAAACCGCCGCCCGTTCTTTTACAACGCATATTATTACAGTGCGCGGTGACTAGAACACTTACGTCTCGCGTTAGGCACGTTTTCGTGAGTGCACAATTTTACTGATCGATCAAACAGATAGCGATGAAACTAATTTAGTTCGCCACTTATGATATAGTCCGTATACATACTATATGTCTCGGAGGGAGTATGTCATTTAGAGAATATATGCGCATCGTCTGCCAATCTGCGACGATTTCAGCATTCGCCGCTGCAGCCGTAGATGCAACCGGCATAGCCGGTTCCGGGTTTTCTGTATTCAGCGCGTTAAAGCTAGGCTTCTGGGGTGGCGGTGCGATATCTGCCGTAACTCTCGCAGCCGTAGTTGCGGGGGCGTCTGTGCGCAACCGCCTTATCGGTCGGAATGGGCCAAGCGGCTAGTTCGACGAAAATTTGATTACCCTACTTCTTCCGACAATTAGGAAGGGTGAGCGTCCATGCGTAGAATCCATGATCGTCCGAACGTGCCAAGATGCCATCGGTATTACCAGTAATATGTGAGACGTTTGCTGTCGCAGTTCTGGATTCAAGCTTCCGCCTCACTTTCACCAGATCGGCGCTCGCTTCCGATAAGTCCTGGCGGTTTCGGCCCTGCGTGACAGCCTGCTCAAGTAAGCCGATCACTTTCACCAACAGCTTGCAAGCTTCCTCATCCCGGTCTGTCGCTGATAGGACCAACGCCAATTCATGGTTAGCACTTACGTTATAAGGAT